>JACDAM010000156.1 GCA_013695435.1 Burkholderiales bacterium
GTCAGAAACCGCCGCGCATCCGCCTGCCGCACAACGCGATTCTGCCGATCGCTTATATGACCGAAGCATGGGCGCGCATCAGTCGCCGGGAGCCGCTGGTAACGGTTGACGGCGTACGGCTGTCGAAGAAAACGATGTTTTTTTCGATCGACAAAGCGCGCCGCGAACTCGGCTATGCGCCGCGACCAGCCGATGAAGCATTGATCGACGCCGTGACGTGGTTTCGCGAAAACGGATATTGCGGCGAGTGATTCCCACTTCGGTGCTATCACTTCATGCTTGCACTTGCTAGCGGAACGCGCTAGCATCTAGCCCAGTGAATGCCAAGCACCGAAAGACGCTTCAAACCATCTTTGCCCGACCAACGTCGCCGTCAGTTGTCTTCTCTGACATCGAAGCGCTGGTTGTTGCTTTAGGTGGCTCGATCACGGAGCGCGAAGGCTCGCGCGTCAGGATTTCTCTCCAGGGTGAGCAGTGGCACTGTCACCGCCCTCACCCAGGCAAGGAAGCCAGGCGCTACCAGGTCGAGGAGGCTCGCGAACTGCTGGAACGTGTAGGGGTCAAGCCATGAACACCATGAGTCACAAGGGGTATACCGCCCGAATCGAGTTCGACGAACGCGACAACATCTTTGTCGGTCGCGTTCTTGGGCTGCACACTATGATCAGCTTTCATGGTGAAACCGTGAAGGGTCTGCGTGCCGCGTTCGTGAAAGCCATCGAAGAGTTCTTGCTCGACTGCAAGGAACAAGGGGTTCGCCCCGAGAAGCCCGCGTCTGGCAAGCTCATGCTCCGCGTACCGCCGGAAATTCATGGTGCGGCCCTGGTTGCAGCTCAGGCTGCAGGCAAAAGCCTCAATCAATGGGCGACCGAGGTGCTCGAAGAAGCCACGCATGGTTGAGCGCTACAACCAAGAGGCTGGATTGGCGTGGTGAAATTCACGCGCTATTTCTCGGCGGTACGAACGCGGCCCGACCGAGTCTTAATTCGGGAAGATGGATTGAACGAGCGATCGAATCACCCTTTCGTGAATTCGTCCAAACCGATGGCGACATCCGGCGTTGGACGATCGTACCGGAAATGGAAAACCGCTATCTCCGAGTAGCTTTGCCGCCCGACGGAGAGACGGTTCACAATGCTTTCTTTGATCGGGGTTGCGGCTTTGCCAGGCGTAGAAGCGGCCGCGGGTCACACCGTACAGCGTGCACATCATCTGACCGAATGAGCTTGCCGGTTTGCCGCGATGAAGGCAAAGACTTCTGCTTTCGATCGCAGGCAAACCGGATAGCTTTTTTAAGAGATCATGGTCCTGCTGCAGGCGCCTGTATTGCTGCTCTACCATATCTGTTGATCTTCTGTGGTCCTGGTGTACCCATTGAGCACTCTCATCGTTAGGTGAAAGTGTCAACGAAACCGATGCAACCTCCATGGCCGCTCGATGGAAAGGTTAGAGGTAATCGGACGACGGCTACTTTGGTTAGAAAGTCAGTCGCTGGGTTGCATTCTATACAAATCAAATACTTAACGCGACTGAGACTCGAGCGGTGCACTCTTCAACATTGCGTCGAACTGCCCGTCAAGTTATCGCCTTCAGCTCCTTAGCGAGACATTCCTCAAGGTGCTTGATTGACATGTAGACGATGCATCGCTGGTCTTTACGTCAAACCGAGATCATTGCCTTCCTTCCAACAGCACAGTCGGTATACCTTTGCCCCATGCGTTGGAATGACGTCCGTTTACGCGCTGCCGCGCGGCTTTTCATTCGCGGCAGCAGTCCGGCTACCGGGCCGAAAACTATCCCAGATCAGCAATACCGCGCCGACGGTTATCGCCGAATCGGCGACATTGAACGCCGGCCACGAATATTCCGCGATATGAAAATGCAGGAAATCGACGACGGCGCCGAAGCGGAAGCGGTCTATGACATTGCCGATGGCGCCGCCGAGGACGAGAGCCAGCGCCATATTCATCAGCATGCTGCCGGCATGCCGGTACAGCATATAAAGAATCCAGATCGATGCGAGCAGGGCAATCGCGATAAAAAATTCGCGCTGCCAGCCCGAGGCGTTGCTCAGGAACGAGAACGCCGCGCCCGTGTTGTAGGTCAGCACGAGATCGAAAAACGGCGTGAGGACGACGCGGTCGCCGAACGTCAACGATAGCGTGATGGCGAGTTTCGACCATTGGTCGAGCACGATCACCAGCGCTGCGAGACCGAGCCACGGCAGCAATTTACGCATGACTACGCGGCTCCCCGGCGCCGAACAGGTTGGCCACGCAGCGCCCGCAGATTTGCGGATGCGCGGGATCAGCGCCGACGTCCGCGCGGTAATGCCAGCAGCGCTCGCATTTCGGATGCGGGCTCGCAACCACCGCGATGCTGATTCCCGGAATGCTGCTCGCGGTCGCGCCGGCGGATTCTGATGATGCAGCTGCGACGGTAGCGGCCGACGTAATAAACACGAAGCGCAGATCGTCGCCAAACGATCGCAAGACATCGCTTTCTCCGGCATCCGCATGCAGCACGACCTCGCCGGCCAGCGATGATCCGATCTGACCGGCGACACGCAGGGCCTCGAGTTGCCTTTGCACATCCGAACGCAGCATGCGCAATTTGCTCCAGCGGGCGCGCAAGCGATCGGCGTCGGCAGCGGAAGCGGCGTCGTCAACGGCAAGGGCAGGCAACTCGTACCAGGTCGACAGGAATACGCTACTGTCGGCATCGCGATTCAACACCTGCCATGCTTCTTCCGCCGTGAAACTCAATATCGGCGCCAGCAGTCGCACCAGACATTGGGCGATGTGGTGCAAGGCGTTTTGCGCCGACCGCCGCGCGGCGGAATCGGCGCCGGCCGTGTACAGGCGATCTTTCAGAATATCCAGATAGAAGCCGCCGAGATCCTCGGAACAAAACTGCTGGAGCTTCTGCACGACCTGATGGAATTCATAGCGGCCGTAGTGTCCGCCTGATTGCGCTGCGCCGGCATCGACACTGCCGGCAAGTGCCGACTGCAAATCAGCTGTCATGACGATCGCATAGCGGTCGATTTCCAGCCATTGTTCAACCGGCGGCACATCGCGCGCCGCATCGAAATCGGAAACGTTGGCGAGCAGAAAACGCAGCGTGTTGCGAATGCGCCGATAACTCTCGACCACGCGCTTCAGAATTTCGTCTGAGATCGACAATTCCGCGGAATAATCGGTGGCGGCGACCCACAGCCGCAGAATGTCGGCGCCAAGCGTATCCGAAACCTTCTGCGGCGCGATCACATTGCCGCGCGACTTGCTCATTTTGTGGCCGCTGCCATCGACGACGAAACCGTGCGTCAGCAGCCCTTTGTACGGCGCCCGGCCATCGATCGCGCAGCCGGTCAGCAATGACGACTGAAACCAGCCGCGATGCTGGTCGGAGCCCTCCAGATACAAATCGGCCGGGTAGCGCAGGCCAACGCTTTCCGCGTCCTGCCCGCGCAACACGGTAGCGTGCGTGGTGCCCGAATCGAACCAGACGTCGAGCGTATCGTTGAGTTTGCGGTACGAACTCGCATCGCTTCCGAGCAGTTCGGCCGGATCGAGCGCAAACCACGCCTCGATGCCTTGCTGCTCGACTCGTTCGGCAACCTGTTCGAGCAATTCGTCGCTGCGCGGGTGCGGTTCGCCGCTCTCCCGGTGCAAGAAAAACGCCATAGGCACGCCCCAGTCGCGCTGACGCGATACGCACCAGTCGGGGCGATTTTTGATCATCGCCTGCAGACGCGCGCAACCCCAATCCGGATAGAACCCGGTATCTTTTATGGCGTCGAGCGCAGTGCTGCGAAGAGCGGTCGGCCATGCATTTTGCGCTGCCCGCCGCGCCTCGTTCGCCGGCGTTTCGTCCGCATCCGTAGTTCTCGCAGGATCGTCCATCGCAATGAACCATTGCCGGGTCGCGCGAGAGATGATTGGCGTTTTGTGGCGCCAGCAATGCGGGTAGCTGTGCTTTAATTTTTCCTGATGGATCAGCGCCCCGCTATTTTCGAGTTCCGCGACGATCAAGTCGTTTGCTTTCCAGACCGACAGACCACCGACGAGCGGAATAGCCGGCAAAAACTTGCCGTCATCGCCGACCGGATTTTCGACCGGCAACTGGTAGCGGAGACCGACGACATAATCGTCGAGACCATGCGCCGGCGCGGTGTGCACGAGGCCGGTGCCGGCCTCCAGCGTGACGTGCTCGCCGCAGACGATGGGCACCTCGCGCGCGTAAAAAGGATGCTGCAGTTTCAGGTTTTCAAGCACCCGACCGCGGCGCGTTCCGAGCGTGCGGATCGGGCTCAGGCCGAAGCGCGCGAGACATGTTTCGGCCAATTCCGCGGCGAGCAGCAACACGCCTTTTTCGGTCTCGATCAGCGTGTACTGGAAATCGGGATGAATGCTAACGGCCTGATTGGCCGGCAGCGTCCACGGTGTGGTGGTCCAGATCACCGCGTAAACCTGGCGCTCTGGCCCGGCTATGCCAAATGCGTCGGCGAGCTTGTCCGGTTCACTGAATCTGAATCCGACATCGATCGCCGGCGAAACCTTGTCTTCGTACTCGACCTCGGCCTCAGCCAATGCCGAACCGCAATCGATGCACCAGTTGACCGGCTTCCGGCCCTGATACAGATAGCCGTTCTGGCGAATTCTGCCGAGCGCGCGAATGATGCCGGCCTCGGTCTGAAAAGCCATGGTCAGATAGGGCTGCTCCCAATCGCCGAACACGCCAAGGCGGATGAAATCGGCTTTCTGGCGCGCGACCTGGGTCGCGGCGAATTCGCGGCACAGCTTGCGGAACTGTTCGGCCGGAATGTTAATTCCGTGCGCCTTTTCGACCTGGAGTTCGATCGGCAGGCCGTGGCAATCCCAGCCTGGCAAATAGGGCGCGTCGTAACCCGACAGCGTCCGGCTTTTTACGATGATGTCCTTGAGGATTTTATTGACTGCGTGGCCGATGTGAATATCGCCATTCGCATAGGGAGGACCATCGTGCAGGATGAATAATGGGCGACCTGCACAAACTTCGCGTATGCGTTGATACAGCTTTTGCTTCCGCCATTGCTCGAGCATGGCAGGTTCGCGGCGGGCGAGATCGCCGCGCATCGGAAACGAGGTGTCGGGGAGGTTCAGGGTTTTTTTATAATCGGCCATGCGTGTGGTTGTCGGGATTTATCGGGATGCCGCGTCAGGCAGCCGCGTGCGAAAACCACGCTTGGGCGTTTTTCACGTCGAGCCCGATTTGCCGCGTCAAGGCATCGAGATCGGCGAAGTGTTCCTCGTCACGCAGCTTGTGCAGGAAATGCACGGTAAGGCGCTTGCCGTACAGATTCCCGTACAAATCGTTGCTGCCGAACAGATGGACTTCGAGTAACGGCGCGGCGCCCGTCTTGATGGTGGGGCGCACGCCGAGACTGGCGACACCGGGACAGCGTTCGGTACCGATTCCGTCGACTTCGATGGCGAAGATGCCGGAGAGCGCGGGCTTGTTTCGTTTCAGCTCGATGTTCGCCGTCGGATAGCCGATCCTGGCGCCGAGCTTGTCGCCATGGACGACGCGGCCGCAGATGCTGTAATGCCTGCCGAGCAGCGCGGCGGCACGGGTCAGTTCGCCATCAGCCAATGCCTGCCGGATGTCGCTGCTCGATACGCGCAAGCCATCAACGGCGATCGACGGCATGGGCGCGACCTCGAATCCGTGCCGGATCGCGGCTGCCTGAAGTTGCGCGAGATCACCGCTGCGACGCGCGCCGAAACGGAAATCTTCGCCGACAAGCACCCATTTCGTCGCCATCCGCAGCAGCGCATCGGCGATAAAGTCTTCAGCGCTCATTTGCGCAAGGCTGCGATCGAAGCGGCAGATATAAACACGCCGCACACCGTAATGGGACAGCAGGGTAATTTTTTCGCGCAGGCTGGTCAGGCGCGCAGGCGCATCGTTGGGCGAGAAATATTCCCGCGGATGGGGCTCGAAAATCATCGCGCAGGGTGTAATTCCGCGCGCGTCCGCCGCCTGTTTCAGGCGCGCCAGCATCGCCTGATGGCCGAGATGAACACCGTCGAAATTGCCGATGGTCAGCGCGATGGGGCTGGCGGCGCTGGCGGGAATCTCGCGAACGATTTGCATAACGGAAATACCGGATTTTACTTGGTTACTTCCGGAATAATCCAGCGCTGTGCAAGGTGATCGCGACGCGCCATGAACTTCGCAGCCAGCACGCGTGTCGAAATTCAACAGATGGAGAACGCCATGAAAAATACTCCCGGATCGATCAAATCCGCCTTACTGGCTGTACCCGCACTGGCGCTTTCCTCCGCGCTGATGTTGCCTTGCGCCCATGCCGCAGAGAGGAGGCTGCCGCCGGAAAGGGCAAGGTCGACGAAAAAATGGTGGAAGCGTGGCGCACCGTTCGTGCGCTCGACTGCGCGCGCTGTCGTTCGTGCGCTCGACTGCGCGCGCTGTCATGGCGAACCTTCGCTGTTGACCTCTGTGAAAGAGCGCGATGCCGAATCGTTTAAACGGCTCTCACTCGAAGGCAATGCCGGCCGCGGCATGCCGCCTTACAAATCGAACGAGCGAGCCGTCAAGAACATCGATGCCATCCACGCCTATTTCAAGGGTTTGGCCGACGGAACCGTCCCGAAGGGCAATCTCAAGTAGAACAGCTTTACGGCGCTATCGGAAGCGAATCGGCCAGGAGCCTCTGAATAACCCATCTTTGTCATTTCCCGCGAACGCGGGAATCCAGGAGTCCGATGGTGAAAAACCTCTGGATTCCCGCGCTCGCGGGAAATGACAATTGATCGAGGTTGACGACTTGATCGGAGGTTGGTTGTCGAGCCTGTTCAAATCGACGATGGCGTGCGCAACTGCTCGTTATCGACCTCTTTGACCCGCCCCGCGAGCGCGCGAATATAGGCGGCGAATTCTTCGTCCTCGCCGCGCAGAAGCTCCGGCAAACGGATCGCGAAAGCGTCGCGCCGGCACCACTCCAGCATATAGTCCTCCCAGGAATTCCAGCGCCTTTTTTTGGCAGGCGACATGACCGGCGCATAGGCGACCAGATAGGCGCGCTCGAATAGCGATATCAGCATGTCGAATACGACCAGCATGCGCTCCTCCTCCTCGGCGCTGAGATCAGGTGTCGGCGTGTTGGAACGCAGGTGCAAATCGGTATTGCTCAATACCACTTTCAGAAATTCATTGTAAGCATTCGCCAGCAACTGATACTCCTCTTCTTCCTCGTTATCGCGCTCGCGCCGCTGCTGGTAGACGAAGATCGTGATCGCGAACGGCAGACCGATCACGGTGACGATATAGCTCGCAAGCTCCCAATAGTCGAGGACAGTCATGGCGAGGCTGACTTCTATTCAGTACACGTGGCAACGCGGTCTCGGCGCGATCGCCGTGACAACTATTTCCTGTCAGGCATCGGCAATCCGCATGGACGACGCGCAGGAAAATGCGCAATGCAGTAGCAGACGATTAGCCATACCACGCCTTCCGTCACGCCGCCCAGCACATCGCTCAAGTGATGTACGCCGAGATAGACGCGGCTCATGCAGGTTATCAGAATCAGCAGCGCGGCTGCCGTAACCGTCGCGCCCCGCGCTGTCGCTGAACGCAAGCTGGCGATGCAGACAACGGCGAGGCTGCCGTAAAGCATGGTCGCCGCCATGGCGTGACCGCTGGGAAAACTGTAGGTTTCGAGCACCAGCACGGGATTCTCGAACAGCGGACGGGCGCGCTGGAACAGTTGCTTCAATCCGGCGTTCAGCAACAAGCCGCCATAGACCGCGATGGACAGAAAAATCGCGCGATGTCGTCGCTGCCGTTGCAGCGCTATCAAGATCGCGATTGCGGCGATCACGCTGACGAAAGCATTGCCGCCGAGATGCGTGACGACCAGCATCAGCGATGTCAGCTGCGGGTACGCGCGATAGTCGATTGCGGTCGCGAACGCGGTTTCCATGTCGCTCAGCGGGCCGCCATAAACCGTGTCCAGCGCGATCGCGGTAAAGCTGGCCGACGCCAATAGCGCAAGCAGGATCAGAGGAATTCGCCGGTTCAATCCAGGTGGAAGTCGACTGACTTCGCGGAAAGCAAACGTGCGAGCCTTGCGTCAGCCGCCGGACACTTTGCGGGCCGGAAATCCAGGAATATTCGTCGCCGCTGCTTGCGCGGATTGTGCTGCGGTTTCTGCCGCACGCAGCCGGTTTGCGTACACCTCGCCGAGACAGACCAATGCCGGACCGCCGATCTGCCAGTCGTCGATATCGTGCAAACCTTCGAGGGTTGTAAAAATTTGCCGTGCGTTGCTCAAGGTAGCGTTTTCCACAATAGCGACCGGCGTGGCCGCGTGCATTCCCGCAGCCTGCAGCGCCTCGCTGATCTGCGCGCCCTGCCCGGCTGCCATGTAGAGCACAGCGGTATCCGCCGCGCAAACGCTGGCCGCCCAATCGCTTGCCCTTTGGTCGGGCCCGATGCGAGGGGTCGCGAAGACCACGCTGCGCGCAACGCCGCGTTGCGTCAGCGACACGCCCAATTCGGCATGCGCGGCCAGCGCCGAGGTCACGCCTGGAACGATTTCGTATTCGACACCGGCTAGCTCGAGCGCGGCGATTTCTTCCTGCGCGCGCCCGAACAGCAGCGGATCACCGCCTTTCAGCCGCACGACAATCGCATATTTGTGCGCCGCTTCGACCAACTGGCGATTGATGAAACGCTGATCGGTAGAAACCCGGCCGCAGCGTTTGCCGACCGCGACTTTGCTCGCGTTCGCGGCCAGCGCGAGCGTATCCGCGTGCACCAGCGCATCGTAAAAAACGACATCCGCTTGCGCCAGCAGCCGCGCACCGCGCAGGGTGATCAGATCCGCGGCGCCCGGGCCTGCGCCTATCAGATAGACTTTTCCCTGACTGGTCACAGGCGTCTCTCACCCAGCTTTCTCCCGGCTGGAGAGTGGGCAAAATCGGCGATCATTCCGGCAGCGACGGTATTGTTGCTCGCCTCGTCGATCACGATGAAGCCGCCGGTGGCGCGATTGCGTTTGTAGCTATCGCACATCAGCGGCTGTTGCACTTTGATCGAAACCCGGCCGATATCATTCATTGCCAGGGTTTTGGCCGGGGTGTTCGACAAGGTATGGATATCGACCTGGTAGTCGAGTCGGCTCACTATTGCGCGCACGCTTTTGGTGGTGTGCTTGATCAGGTAGCGGCGCGACAAATCGAGCGGCTGTTCGCCCAGCCAGCAAAGCATCGCGTCGAACTCTTTGGCCGCAGGCGGCGCATCACTGGTCTTGACCAGCATATCGCCGCGCGAAATATCGATGTGATCGGCTATCGTCAGCGTTACCGACTGCGGAGCGTCGGCACGGTCGAGTTTGCCGTCGAACGTGACGATTTCCTTGATCCGCGAACGCTGGCCGGAAGGCAGCACGGTCACGTCGTCGCCAACGCGAATGTCGCCCGATTCGATGCGCCCCATGTAGCCGCGAAAATCGGGCAAAGTCGCGCTGTTTGGTTTGCAGACCAGTTGTACCGGAAAGCGAAAATCCTCCGTGTTGATGTCGTCGGTGATTTCTGTCGTTTCGAGCATTTCGAGCAGGGTTTCGCCGCGATACCAGGGCATGCGGTCATTGCGCGCGACGACCATGTCGCCCTGCAACGCGGAAATCGGAATGTAGCTGATGTTCGGCAAATCGAGGCCCATCGCGAAATATTCGAATTCGTCGCGCACGAACTGGAATACGGTTTCCGAATACTCGACGAGATCCATTTTGTTGACCGCGACGATCAGATGCGGAATGCCGACCAGGCTGGCGAGATAGGCGTGGCGACGCGATTGGCTGAGCACGCCCTTGCGCGCATCGATCAGCACGATCGCCAGATTCGCGGTCGACGCGCCCGTCACCATATTGCGCGTGTACTGCTCATGGCCCGGCGTATCGGCGATGATGAATTTACGCCTGGGCGTCGCGAAATAACGGTAGGCGACGTCGATAGTGATGCCCTGCTCGCGTTCGGCCTGCAGGCCATCGGTCAACAGCGACAAATCGATGCCGCTCATGCCGCGCCGCCTTGTACTGGTTTCGATCGACGACAGTTGATCCTCGAATATCGATTTCGAATCATAGAGCAGCCGTCCGATCAGCGTGCTCTTGCCGTCATCGACGCTGCCGCAGGTAATGAAGCGCAGCAACTCGGCGTTTTCGAAGGTGATGTTTTCGATTGCTGACATGTCTACTCCACAGCGCCTTTACCAGGAAAATTTGTCAACTTCATTGCGTTCGCAACACCGCGCCTTTTGTCGAACCTAGAAATATCCTTCTTTCTTGCGCAACTCCATCGATGCTTCCGACGTTTGATCGTCCATGCGCGTAGCGCCCCGCTCCGTGATGCGCGAGGTTGCCGTTTCGGTGATGATGTCGCGCAAGGTCGTCGCCGCCGACTCGACCGGGCATGTGCAAGTCATGTCGCCGACAGTGCGAAAGCGCACCTGCAGATCCCTGACCGTCTCGCCGTCCTGCGGCTGCACCAGATGCGACACCGGCAGCCAGCCGTTGCCGCGCTTGATCACATCGCGCTGGTGCGCGAAATAAATATCCGGAATTTCGAGTTGCTCGCGTGCGATATATTCCCAGATGTCGAGCTCGGTCCAGTTGCTGATCGGGAACACCCGAATGTTTTCGCCGGCGTTCACGCGCGTGTTGTACAAATCCCACAGTTCGGGGCGCTGATTTTTCGGATCCCACTGGCCGAAGTCATCCCGGAACGAAAAAATGCGTTCCTTGGCGCGCGCTTTCTCCTCATCGCGGCGCGCGCCGCCGATGCAGGCGTCGAGCTGCAATTCGGCGATCGCATCGAGCAGGGTGACAGACTGGAATGCGTTGCGGCTTTGCGTTTCGGATTTCACCGTAATCCTGCCTTTCGCAATCGAATCGTCCAGGCTGCGCACGATGAGCCTCTCATTCAACTGCGCCGCGCGGCGATCGCGAAACTCGATCACTTCCGGAAAGTTGTGGCCGGTATCGATGTGTAGCAACGGAGACGGAAAGCGGCCGGGACGAAATGCTTTTTCAGCAAGCCGCAATAGCACGATCGAATCCTTGCCGCCGGAAAACAGCAGCGCCGGATTTTTACATTCGGCAGCGACTTCGCGCAGGATATGGATAGACTCCGATTCGAGCGCATCGAGATGGCTGACCGGGCGACGCTTGTCCGTTTGCCGCTGCCGCACCTCGTGCTCATGCTCGCGCGGCGGCGATGCGATCTCCTGGGCTCGTTGCGGCAAATCGAGCGTTTCTGTCTCCATCGCTTTCACCTTTTGTTTTTCATCCGGCGTCAGTTGTTCAATTCCGGGTCGGCCTTCGGATGCAGGCCGCATTCCTTGCCCTGCGCATCTTCCCACCACCAGCGGCCGGCGCGGATGTCTTCGCCTGGCGTGATCGCGCGTGTGCACGGCGCACAGCCGATGCTCGGATAACCGCGATCATGCAGCGCGTTGTACGGCACCTGGTACTCGCGGATGTAGGCCCAGATTTCGCGTTCGCTCCAATCGGCGAGCGGATTGAATTTCTGCATGCCATGATCGGCGTCGAATTCGGATTCCAGCAGATCCCCACGAGTGACGGCCTGCGCGCGGCGCAAGCCGGTAATCCAGGCGCGCTTGCCGGCCAAAGCGCGGCGCAGCGGTTCGACCTTGCGCATATGGCAGCACGCTTTACGCAGCGCCAGGCTATTGAAGAACGCGTTCGGGCCGTGCTCGCGCGCGTAGCTTTCCACGGTTTCTGCGTGCGGAAAATAAACGCGCGGCCGGATGCCGTAGCGCTCGCCGACTTCCTGCATTAGCTTGTAGGTTTCCTCGGGCAGGCGGCCGGTGTCCAGGCTGAATATCTCGATGCCGGGGAAATCCTTCGCGATCAGATCGGTCAGCACCATGTCTTCAGCGCCGAAGCTGTTGGCGAAAACCGCCGGCGCGTAATCCGCCGCGATGGCGCCGAGCAAGACTTGCGCGCGCGCGACTTTCCCGGTCAGATCGATTGCAGCCTCGACCCTGCCGGGCAAATATTTTTCGCTCACGGTAGTATCGACCACGGTGTTTGCGACCACGGTGTTTTCAACGACAGCGCTCACGATGAGATCAAACCGGGCTCAGTTGCGATTGCGGCCGCTGCATAACGACCGGACGTTTTTTCGGCAACGCGCCGCTCAAATCGAGCTGACGATCGCGCCGCACGCTAAATTCGGCGGCGGCCTGCGTCCAATCATCGATCTGGCGGAATAGCGCCGTCAGTCCCGCGTCGTTTAGTTCTTCGGCGGGACGCGCCAACTCGGCGGCGAACTGGGCAAGCTTGTCCGCGAGCAGCACATCGTCCGCTTCATTCTGGACAGCCGCGCCTGCCGATAGTGCGCGGCGCAGTTCTTCGGCTTGCCCGGCCAGATCCTCGATTTTCTCGCCGCCGACGAGCAGACTGACTCCCTGCCCGATCAGACGCGTGATCGCCTCGGCGCATTTCGCCGCTTCGCCAAACTTGCGCTGAAACTTCAGCGCATCGCGATACTCGCGCTCGTGCGCGGCATCGAAGAAAGCCGAACCGATCTGCACCTGGCTTGCGCCCGCGCATTCGCCGCCGCCGAGCTGCAACACTTTGAAGTCCGATGCATAGCCGTGGTCGCGCAGAACACTTTCGACTTCTTCAGGCCGCACCTCGACCAGATCGGCGAGCAACTGCTTGAAATAATCCTGACCCAGGCGCCGCGCCCAGACGAAGAAGCGTTCGTCGCCATTTCGATTCGCCAGATGCGCGGCTTTTACGCGCTCGATGGCGACTTCGATGCGCGCCGACGGAACCGACGGACCTTTCAGTGCGACGTGTCCGCCGCCCATGCCGTCGCCGCCGAAATACATCTGGTAATGCGGCACCAGCTTGCCGTGCAGGCGGCGGCCTTCTCCATAAATGCCGATGTCGCCGGTTTCCGGTTGCGCGCAGCCGTTATGACATCCGGATACGCGGACGCGCAGATCGGCGGCGCCGCCATCGAGTCTCGGACCGATGACCGTGCTCGAAGTGATGCCGAGGCGGCAAGTCGAGGTGCCGGGGCAGGCGACCACATCGTCGCCGGCTTTCGGCAACCCGAAGCCGATTTTTTCCAGTTGCGCGGTCAGGCCGGCAACGTCGGCCTCGGCGATATTGGCCAGCATCATGTTCTGATCCTGGGTCACCCGGATCTGGTCGAAACCGCGCTCGTCCATAAGCGCCGCCAGGCCGCGCAACTGCGCGACGTTCAGGTTGCCCATGGGAACCGAGATCGGCACCACGCAGAGGTCGGGCTGCCTTTGCGCGAAGACCTTGCGCGGCGCCCCGGGCCCGGGAATCTCGCCGTCCGCGCCCTGCCGCCATTCGCCCTGCGGATATTCCTGAATCGCCAGCGCGGCTTTGGTGCGCGCGAATTCCTCGCGGTATTTTTCGAGGAAACCTTCGGCGCCGAAACGATCGACCAGGAACTTGATGCGCGCTTTCGCGCGTTTCACGCGATCCGAATATTTGTTGTGCATCGCGATGATCGCCTCCATCACCAGCAGCAAATCGCGCTCCTCGACAAACTCCTCGACGATGATCGCCTCGTGCGGCTTGTGTCCGAGGCCGCCGCCGGCCATCACCTTGAAGCCGAAACGGTCGCCATTTTTGACGGCGACAACGCCGAGATCGTGCATCAGGCCCTGCGCGCAATCGGCCTCGCAGGCGGAGAAGCTGATCTTGAATTTGCGCGGCATTTGCTGCGTCAGCGGATTGCGCAGGAAGTGCGCGACAGCGCCGTCGAGGTGGGTGTTGACGTCGACGTGCTCGCGCGGACAAACGCCGGACAGCGCGCACGACGTCACATTGCGGATGGTATTGCCGCAAGCTTCGCGCGTGGTCAGCCCGGCGCTGGCGAGACGGCGCAGCACGGCCGGCGTGTGCTCGAGCGGCACGTAGTGCGCCTGAATGTCCTGGCGCGTCGTGATGTGGACGACATCGTGCTGCGAATATTGTTCGAGGATGTCGGATATCGCGCGTAATTGCGGCGCGTCCAGGCGCCCGCCCGGAAGCTTGATGCGGACCATATTTACGCCTTCCTGGCGCTGCCCATAAACCCCCTGCTGCAAACGCGCCGCCGTGAAACGATCGGCATCCATTTGCAGATTCAGATAATCGTTGACCGCGCGCTCGAATTGATTGAGCTCTTCGAGGTTGGTCAGGTCTTTCAGGCTGCCCATCGCTAACTCCTTACAACACACAACTCAATAAACGTAAATCGCGACGAAAATCGCCCGCTCGAATAACGAGGCGCCGAGTGTAACAAGCGCTGGTTAGATTGCAAAAGAATATTGTGCTACGATGTTATAACTGAATATTATATACGACGTTATAAAAACTGATGAAACTGCAACAGCTCCGCTATATCCACGAAGTCGCGCGTTGCGGACTCAACGTTTCGCAAGCCGCGCAGGCTTTGCACACTTCTCAACCAGGGATCAGCAAACAGATCCGCCTGCTCGAAGATGAGCTCGGCGTGGACATTTTCGTGCGCAACGGCAAGCGGGTCACGGATATCACCGCGCCGGGACGCGAGATTTTACAGATTGCCGAGCGAATTTTGAAGGATGCCGAAAATCTGACGAGTGTCGGACGCGAATTCACCGAAGAAGACAGCGGCAATCTAACCATCGCAACGACGCATACCCAGGCACGCTACGTGTTGCCGCCGGTGATTCAGCGCTTCACGGAACGCTACCCGAAAGTACGCCTGAGCTTGCGCCAGGGCAATCCGGCGCAAATTGCGGCGCAAGCCGCATCGGGCGAAGCCGACATCGTCATCGCGACCGAGGCGATGGAGCAGCTCGCCGACCTCGTTATCCTGCCGTGCTATCAGTGGAATCGCGCGGTCGTGGCGCGTTTCGACCATCCGCTCGTCAACGAGCGCCGATTGACCCTGGAAGCCATCGCCAGGTATCCGATCATCACCTACGAGTTCGCATTCACCGGGGCATCCAAGATAAACCGCGCGTTCGAAACGCGCAGGCTAAAGCCAACCGTCGTGTTGACCGCAATCGATTCGGACATCATCAAAACCTATGTCGGCCTCGGCCTCGGCGTCGGCATTCTCGAACAAATGGCCTTCGACGCCGCACGCGACCGGGATTTACGGTTTCTCGACGCCAGCCATTTGTTCGAATCGAGCACGACGCGCATCGGCCTGCGCAAAGGCAGCTATCTGCGCGGCTATCTGTACGATTTCATCGAGCTGTTCGCCCCGCACCTCGCCCGCGCGACGGTCGAGAAAGCGATGCGCGGCGGCGGCTCGGATTACGAGTTGTGATTCGCATGAGCTACGAACGGTAACGTCATTCGCTTCTCAGGGACAGACATGCCACTTTGAGCAAGCGCAGGCTTTAACAGGCTGTTGAAAAACGTAGCCAGCGCAGCCAAGACGAGGCGCGAAGGGCCGAGAAAGCGGAATGTATATGGGAATACATGAGCATTTTGAGGCCCTGAGTAACGAAGTATTGGCAAGCGCAGTAGTTTTTCAACAGCCCGTTAAGCCTCGGCACTCTTCGCCTCGAATACCTATCCCCTGCCTTTAATAAACAATAGTGACATTCTCGCGCTGCAAGGCGTCATTCAGCGCCTGCAGCAGGTTGTCGTGCAAATCCACGCGCCACTCGTCCCCCAGTTCGACTTCGCAGATTGCGCGGCCATTGCTATAAGTCACTGCGACTGGACAAGCCCGCGCCGGCTGGCGAGTGGTTCCGCTGCCGCGAAACGCGCTGCCGCCACGTCCATTCGCGCCGCCTCCGTTCGAACGAGCGGCGCTGTTGCCGCTATTACTCCGATCAGCGCCGCTGCTGGCGTTCGCCGCATGCGTTGCAGCCGTCGTGCCGCGCCGATACGGCGACAGCAATTCCATCAGTTGCCGCCCGTTCGACGAGCCGTTGCATTTCAGGCGCAGCGCTTTTGCAAAAGCGGTGCGCGCCGCGGCAAGATTGTAGAGCTGGATCGCGGTAATGCGCCTGTCCTCCGCGCCCCTATCCTCCGCGCCCCCGCCCCCCGCGTTTTCGGCCAGAGGATCGCGCTTGCGCGGACGCACTTCCACCTCGGCGATCAGCAACTGGTCCTCCTTGAGCAGCGTCCGGCAGGCGTCGAACAGCTCGTTGAACACGGTCATCTCGACCCGCGCCGCGCCGTCGTCCAGGGTTATCGCCGCCATGCGCCCGCGGCGCGTCTGCAGGATACGGATGCTGTCGACGATGCCGGCGAGCAGGGTCGTTTGATTTTTCCCCGGCAATTTGTCTAGCCCGGTGCGCACGAACCCCTTCAGATCATCGGCGTAGGCGTGGAAAGGATGGCCGCTCAAATAAAAGCCGAGCGCGAGTTTTTCGTTTTGCAGGCGGATGTTGGCGGGCCAGCGCGGCACTACCGGCAAAGTGGCGGCTTCGATGTCGTCGGCCAGCGCCCCAAACAGGCTGTTCTGGCTTTTGTGCCGATGCAATTGTTCGGCCGAATCCATTGCGATGCCGACAGCGGCAAGCAGGGCGGCGCGATGATCGGTCAAGCTGTCAAATGCGCCGGCGCGGATCAACGATTCGACGACGCGGCGATTGACGATGCGCTTGTCGACGCGCCGGCAGAAATCGAACAGATCGCGGAACGCGCCGTCCTCCTCGCGCGCCTTGATAATGCTGGCAATCGCCGATTCGCCAGTACCCTTGATCGCACCCAGGCCGTAGCGGATCTGTGCCGGGCCGACCGGCCTGAAACGGCAGGCGCTCGCGTGTATGTCGGGCGGCAAAATCCGCACGCCGTTGGCGACGCAATCTTCGTAAAAGCCGTGCACCTTTTCGGTATCGTCCATATCGGACGATAAGGTCGCGGCCATGAACGCGGCCGGATAATGCTTTTTCAGGTAGGCGGTCTGGTAGGCGATCAGCGCGTAGGCGGCGGCGTGTGATTTGTTGAAACCGTAGCCGGCGAATTTTTCGATAAAATCGAAAATCTTTTCGGCAGTTCGTACCGCTACGCCATTTTTCTGCGCACCAGCGGAAAAAATTTCGCGGTGCATGACCATTTCTTCGAGTTTCTTTTTGCCCATCGCGCGGCGCAGCAAATCGGCGCCGCCGAGGCTGTAGCCGCCGATGACCTGCGCGATCTGCATCACCTGCTCCTGGTAAACGCAAACGCCGTAGGTCGGACCCAGGATCGGGCTCAGCATCGGCGCAACTTGCGGATCGAGATATTCGACCGCCTCCTGGCCATGCTTGCGTCGGCAGAATGTCGGAATCAGATCCATCGGTCCCGGCCGATACAACGCGACCAGCGCGATGATGTCCTCGAAACGGTCGGGCCGCGCCTGCTTCAGCATATCGCGCATCCCGCGCGATTCGAGCTGGAACACCGCGGCGGTGTTGCCGGCGGCGATCAGTTGATAGGTCGGCGCGTCGTCGAGCGGGATGGTGTTCAAGTCGAAATGCGGCTTAAGAGAATTGGATTCAGAAGCAAACACCCCCGCCGCTTGCGCGTCGCCTCCGTTTGAAGGGGGATAGGAGGGATTTTCCGTTTGCCGTTCGCGGTTCGCGGATTGCTTTTCCTTGTTCCCTGTCCCCGGTTCGCCGCTTTGTTCCCGGATGAATTTCACCGCCCAATCCAGAATCGTCAGCGTGCGCAATCCCAGAAAATCGAACTTCACCAGCCCGATTTTCTCCACATCTTCCATGTCGAACTGGCTGACCGCGCTATCCTCGGAATCGGCGCAATACAGCGGGCAAAAATCCGACAGCTTGCCCGGCGCGATCAGCACGCCGCCAGCGTGCATACCGACATTGCGGGCCACGCCTTCGAGCTTTTCGGCAAGCTGCAGCAACTCGGCGACTTCCTCTTCTTCCTTTTCGCGCTCCTCGATCGCCGGTTCCGCTTCGCGCGCGTAAATCGTCTTGTCGTCTTTTGGATCGGTGCGCTTGCGCAATGTGACGACGCGTCCGGGCGCGAACGGAATCAGCTTGGCGAGCTGATCGCCGAAGCTGTACGGCAGATCGAGCACGCGCGCGACATCGCGGACGACGGCCTTGGCCGCCATCGTGCCGAACGTCGCAATTTGCGAAACGCTGTCGGCACCGAATTTCTGCTTGACGTAATCGATCACGCGCTCGCGGCCATCCATGCAAAAATCGATGTCGAAATCCGGCATCGATACGCGTTCCGGATTCAGGAAACGTTCGAACAGCAGATCGTATTCGAGCGGATCGAGATCGGTGATGTTGAGGCTGTAGGCGACCAGGGAACCGGCGCCCGAACCGCGTCCGGGGCCGACCGGAATGTCGTTGCGCTTCGCCCAGTTGATGAAATCGGCAACGATCAGGAAATACCCGGAAAAGCCCATTTGCACGATGATGTCGAGTTCGAACGCGAGGCGTACGCGATAGCGCGGCAGTTGCAGGGCGCGTTCGGGTTCGTCCGGATAGAGCGCGGCAAGGCGCGCCGCCAGCCCGGTTTCGGCCTGGTCGCGCAGGTACGCATCGAGCCCGACCCCTGCCGGCACAGGGAATTGCGGCAGCCGGGTCTTTCCGAGTTCAAGCGAAAAATTGCAGCGCTTGGCGATTTCGACGCTGTTTTCGAGCGCCTGCGGAATATCGGCAAACAGCACGGCCATCCCGGCCTGGCTTTTGAAATATTGTTGTTCGGTAAAATTTTTGGGCCGGCGGCGATCCGCCAGCACGCGCGCATCGGCGATGCAGACTCGCGCCTCATGGGCGCGGAAATCGTCCGCGGACAAAAACTGGATCGGGTGCGTCGCGACCACCGGTAGTCGCAGCGCCGATGCGATACGCAGCGCGGCTTGCGTACAAGCGATGGCCTGCGGTGAAGCGCGCTGCACCTCGATATAAAAGCGCCTCGGGAACAGCGCCGCCCACTCGGCCGCACGCGATTGCGCACCCTTGGCGTCGCCGCCCAGCAACGCCATGCCGACATCGCCGAGCTCAGCGCCGGACAACGCGATCAGCCCGTCGGCGCAGGCCTCGGCGAGCCACGATTTGCGGAGCAGCGCGCGACCGCGAAAACGGTTGCCGCGGTAAGCACGGCTCAATACATCGCATAGAAACAGGTAGCCGCCGCGCGACCGGCACAACAGCAGCAGCCGGCTGGGTTTATCGCGATCGTCTTCGTTGTCGATCCAGACATCGCAGCCAATGATTGGCTTGATCCCGGCGCTTTGCGCGGCGCGGTAAAACTTGACCATGCCGAACAGATTGTTGAGATCGGTCAGCGCCAGCGCCGGCATGCGGTCGGCGACAGCCGCGGCAATCGCGTCGTCGAGGCGAACGATGCCGTCGACGATCGAGTACTCGCTGTGCAGGCGCAGATGGACGAAAGCTGGTGGAGCGGATGAAGCCGGGACAAACATGCGGGTTGCGGCGGGCAGTGTAGGCAAAGGGAGTTCGACGCGAAATCGGGGACAGGCGCAGCAGCGATTTTAACATTAGCCGACGCAAGATGAACCGGATCGGCTCGTCCCTGGCAGTTCCGAGCCGGCACTTTGCGGCCTCGTCGTCGACGGGCGCTGCCCGGCTCGCTCAAAAGACGTGGTTTATAATGGCGGCTCCGAGTTAGGACGCGCCAGGCTAACCAACATGAAAAACAGCCACTCGCATTACCCGGACATCCGCAGTTTGAGCTATCACGTGCGAACCTGGGGTGATCCCTCGCACGCGCGGCTTTTTCTCCTGCACGGTTGGATGGATACGTCGATTTCGTTCCAGTTCCTGGTCGATGAGTTCGCGCGCGACTGGTACGTCGTGGCGCCGGACTGGCGCGGTTTCGGCTACACCGAATGGTCGGACTACGGCTACTGGTTCGCCGACTATATCGCCGATCTCGATGCGCTCTTGACGCTGTTCCAGCCCGAAGGCGAGGTGCGCCTGGTCGGTCACAGCATGGGCGGCAACGTCGCCTGTCTGTACGCCGGAATACGCCCGCAGCGCGTCGGCGCGGTCGTATCGCTCGAGGGATTCGGCATCCCGCGCATGGCGGCCGAATCCGCGCCGGAACGCTACAGTGAATGGCTCACTGAATTGACCAGTCCGCCGCGCTTCAAGCCGTATACCTCGTTCGAACAGATCGCCGAGCGGCTGCAGCGGAATAATCCGCGGCTACCCGATGACAAGGCGCTGTTTCTGGCGCGCTTCTGGGCCAAACAGTTGCCGAGCGGCGAAATCGTTGCCAACAGCGATCCGCGCCACAAAACGATCAACCCGGTTCTGTACCGGATCGACGAAGCGATGTCGTGCTGGAAGCGGGTGACGGCGCCGGTGTTGTGGGTTGCCGGCAACGATTCGTGGATCCACAACTGGCTCAAGGAATCGCGCGAGGAGTTCGCGCGGCGCCAGCAGGCGTTCCGCAATTTCACCGAAGTCGCAATCGACGATGCCGGCCACATGCTGCACCACGATCAACCCGGGCACCTCGCGCGCATTATCGAAAATTTTGTTTTATGAAATCGTAGCAATATGAAACTCGATTGGTATTTCGATTTCGTCTCGCCGTTTTCGTATCTGCAGCTGGAACGCTTCGACCGGCTGCCGGCGGGCACAGAAGTCACGCTCAAGCCTATCCTGTTCGGCGCCCTGCTCAAGCATCTGAACCAGCGCGGACCGGCCGAGATTCCGCACAAGCGCGAATTCACCTACAAACACGTGCAATGGCAGGCCGACCAGGCCGGCATTCCGTTGCGCTTTCCTCCTGCCCATCCGTTCAATCCGGTGCGCGCGCTGCGGCTGGCGATCGCTCTCGGTAATGATATCGGCGCGGTTCGCGCGATTTTCCGTTTCATCTGGCAACAGGGCCGATTGCCGGACGAGCCCGAAAACTGGCAGGCGTTGACCAAAGCCTTGGGCGTCCACGATGCCGAAGGCCGGATCGCGCAACAAAGCGTCAAGGACAGGTTGAGGCAGAACGGCGAGGATGCGAAAGCGGCCGGCGTGTTCGGCGTGCCGACTTTCGCCGCCGGCAATGATCTGTTCTGGGGATTCGATGCGACGCCGATGCTGATCGCATATCTCAACGATGCCGGCGTGTTGAACACCGACGAGATGCTGCGCATCAGCCAGTTGCCCGCAGCCGTCGAGCGCAAAGTCTAGTGGTTTGTTGAAAAGCTCAAAACCGTCAAGAGATTACATCGTCGCAAAAAAACCCTCCTCGCAATGACACGTTGCGGCTTTTTCAACAAACTCGAGTGTCATGAGTCTGAAGTTAGCTGAACAAATCCAACCCATGTCATTCCCGCGGCGGCGGGAATCCAGCCCCCCTCGGATGGCGACTGCTGGTGGTTCCTTGCACGAAAACTGGATACCCTGAATTCACGAAACAAGTGCAACACCCGTATAAGGTGTTGCCATGGGAACCCGATATGAACAACTTACCTTAGCCGAGCGCATTGAACTCTACCGTCTGTATAAACAAGGTGAACCGATGAGAGCGATCGCCAAAGCGCT
>JACDAM010000157.1 GCA_013695435.1 Burkholderiales bacterium
TAATGCGATTCGCGTGCCGCGACGACGTAGAATAAGGGCAAGCTCGGGCGACGCGCCGCTTGGTGCGTCGCCGCGAGCGAGACATAGCAGGCTGTTGAAAACGTAGCGAGCGCAGCCAAGACGAGGCGCGAAGGGCCGAAAAAGCGGAATGTATATGGGAATACATGAGCATTTTGAGGCCCTGAGTAACGAAGTATTGGCAAGCGTAGTAGTTTTCAACAGCCTGTTAGGCCTTCGAGGGTGGATTGAAGGACTTGGCGCAGCTTCCTTCCCAATCGACTTTCATGCAGCTTCCGATCCAAATCGACTTTCAAAATCCGCACACCCTGCAGGTGCAGATTGTCGAGCAGTTTCACGATCTGATCCGCGGTGGGCGGCTGCCTCCGGGGAGCGAGGTTCCCAGTTCGCGTGAGTTAAGCGAACAACTCCATGTCTCGCGCAATACCGTCATGGGGGCGTATGAACATCTTGTCGAAGAAGGATACCTTTACACGCAGCGTGCGGTAGGTACTTTTGTTACTCAAACCATCGCCACTGGCACGCAGCAACCGCTCAGCCGCGTTCCCAGTCACCACCGCGTCGTCAATCTGCCGCTGCCGTACACCGGCCGCGGGCCACCCGGCCTGCACCAATCCCGTGATCGGGTCCTGCTCTATGACTTTGCTCTCGGCCGGACAGATCCCAAGTCCTTTCCCGAGAAAATCTGGCGCAGGCTGACCCTCGATTGCCTGGGCGGAGCCGCGGCCTGGATGAGCGAGTACCTCGATCCCGCAGGGCTGCCGGAACTGCGGCAGCTCATCACGAACTTTCTGGGTCCGGCGCGCCGGATGGTTGTGTCTCCGGAGCAGGTCATCATCGTGGCCGGCTGCCAGCAGGGGTTGAACCTCGCCGCTCACCTGCTTATAGGCTCGGGCACGCGCGTGGTCATGGAGTCGCCGTGCTATCGCGGCGCGGCCTTCCTGTTCGAAAGCTACGGGGCGAAGCTTGTTCCGGTTCCAGTGGACGAGCTCGGGATCGATGTGGCGCGATTGCCAAAGCAGCCGGTCAAGCTCGTCTACGTGACACCCTCACACCAATTCCCCACCGGTGTCACCCTGTCGCTGGACCGCCGGATCGCGCTGCTGGAGTGGGCCGCGGAGGTAGGCGCCTACATTCTGGAGGTCGACTACGACGCCGATTTTCGCTACGAGGATTCACCGCTGCCGTCGCTACAGGCGCTCGACCGGCCTGGATGCGTGATCTACATGAGTTCTTTTTCCCGTTCGATCGGACCCGGGTTGCGGCTGGGCTATGTTGTCGTTCCGCGCGATCTCATCCGCGCAGCCACCACGCTCAAGGCATTAACCGACAACGGCCAGCCATGGCTGGAGCAGGCAACACTGGCGCGGTTTATCCGCGACGGTAGCTGGGCGCACCACCTCAAGCGCATCCGTTCCACCTACAGGCGGCGGCGCGACGCCCTGGTCACCGCGCTGCACAGCCATTTCGGGGATGTCGAGATATCCGGCGCAGAAAGCGGAATGCATCTTGTCTGGCGCCTGCCGCGCCATTTGTCACCCGCCCATGAGTTTCAGGTGACCGCGCGTCGCTGTGGCGTTGGTGTCTACTGCCTGCAAAACAGCCCCGCCTATCTCTATGAGCACATGGAGGACCGCGACCGGATTCTGTTGCTGGGCTATGGCTCGCTGGCCGAGGAGCAGATCGAGAAAGGTATAGCAACCCTGGCGCAAGCCGCGGGTCGGTAGAGCACGACGCGGTTCGGGCGGGGGTGGCCCGCAATCGCTCCTTGTCCGGATTGCCTGTAAGTTCTTATGTCGCCAATCCTGCCATTGCGCGTCGCTGGCACCATCGGAATTTTCGCTGCTGGTACTATCCCGGCGGTTGACACGGCCTTAACGTGACCTAACGCACTTCGGGCTCGTTCGGGCACGCAGGCGTGCGTCCAATCGTGCGTCCAATCTTGGGCCAATTTTTCGGGAGAACCGCCATGTCAGTGCATGTGAGTGAAACCCGTGTCGTCAGAGGTGCTTGCCCCCAGGACTGTCCCGACACCTGCGCGTTTCTCTACCACGTGGAGGACGGCAAGCTGGTGGAGGTGACCGGCGATCCTGATCACCCGATGACCCGTGGCGGGCTGTGCGTGAAACTCAAGGACTATGCCGAGCATCACTACAACCCCGACCGCCTGTTGTACGCGATGAAGCGCGTTGGGCCGAAAGGCAGCGGGCAGTTCCAGCGGATCTCTTATGACGACGCACTCGCCGAGATCAAGAAGCGCTGGACAGACATCATTGCGAAATACGGCTCACAGGCAATCATGAATCACTGTTACCTGGGGAACCAGGGCACGCTGAACGGATTGACCAGCGGCGATGCTTTTTTTAACCGGCTGGGTGCCAGCATAGGAGAAAAGTGCTACTGCGAGTCGGGCTCCTCCACCGCCTGGATCATGACGGTGGGCCCGACCGGCGGGCTCGATCTGGAAAGCCTCGCCTACGCAAAGTACATCATCGTATGGGCGATGAACATGCTCAGCACGAACCTGCATGCCTGGCCTTTCATCCTTGAGGCGAAAAAGAAGGGCGCCAAAGTAGTGGTCATCGACCCGATACGCACACGCACAGCAAAGCAAGCTGACTGGCACATCGCGATAAGGCCCGGAACAGATGGGGCGCTGGCGCTGGGCATGATGAACGTGATCATCGCCGAAGATCTGGTGGATCACGACTATGTGAAGAAATACACGCTCGGCTACGAGGAATTAGAGGCCCGCGCCGCCCAATATCCCCCGGAAAAGGTCGCCGGGATCACGGGCATTCCCGCGGAAGATATCCGCAAGTTGGCGCGTGAATATGCGACCACTCAGCCCTCGGCCATTCGCGAAGGCGTAGCCCTTGAGCGCAGCCCGGGCGGCGGCGATGCAGTCCGCCTTGTCACCTGTTTGCCTGCACTCGTCGGCGCCTGGCGCCATGTCGGGGGCGGCGCTGTCGAGATGCCGATCTGGGAGTTCCCGTTCAATTTCGACTTCATACAGCGGCCTGACTGGATCAAACCGGGCACGCGCGTCATCAACGAGCTGGATCTCGGGGCTGCACTCACCGGCGAGCTGAAGCTCGATCCTCCTCTCATGTCCGTGCTCATACATAACTCCAACCCGGTGTCTCAGCAGCAGAACGCGAATAAACTGATCGAAGGCCTCAAGCGCGATGATCTGTTCACGGTGGTGAGCGAACTCTTCATGACGGACACTGCGCGCTACGCCGACATCATCCTTCCGGCAACCTTGCAGGCTGAGCAATATGATCTCCAGGTGACGTGGGGCCATCTCTATATGATGGTCAACCAACCGGCCATCCCCGCGCCAGGAGAATGCGTGCCTAACATTGAAATGTTCCGCCGTCTCGCAAAGACCATGGGTTTCGACGACGACTACTGGGATATGACCGATGACGAGTTGCTGATGAAAATGTATGACTGGGATTCGCCTGCTTTGAATGGAATCACTTTGGACATGCTCAAAGAGAAAGGATGGATGCGGCTCAATGTAGGGATGCCTGGCGAGCGGGCGCCACACGCCGAAGGCAACTTCAAGACACCATCGGGAAAATGCGAATTCAAGGCCAGCGCAGCCGAGAATGGAAACTTTATCGTGCCTGTTTGGCGCAATGGGTACAATGAAATGCAACCCGGTGATCCGGTCGATCCGGTCCCGAACTATATTCCACCAATTGAGGTATCCGGGGCGGATAAGGAACTCGCTAAACGTTATTCAATCAGCCTGATTTCTCCCAAGCCCCACGCCTTTCTGAACTCGCAATATGCGAACGAGCCGGTCCAACAAGGCCGCCAAGGCGAACAGATTGTCGTTATTCACCCCAGGGATGCTGCAACTCGCAACATCAAGAATGGTGATTACGTACGGGTGTTCAACGATCGTGGCTCATTTGAAGGCAAGGCGGAATTGAGCAACGACGTTCTGGAGGGATTGGCCATGGCCAATCTGGGTTATTGGCCAAGCTTGAGCCGCAACGGTTCGGCGGTAAATTCAACGACTTCGTCGCACCACTGTAATTTGGGTGGGGCCGGTTGTCAGTCAGATAACCTGGTTCAAGTCGCGCTGGTTTAGTAAGTTCGGGCATTGTTCTGAGATCGCCTAATGGAAGGTAACGCGGCCGTCCTGGATCCCGAGATCTGCAAGCCTTGCCGGGGCGGTGTTCCGCCACTGACACGGGAGGAAGCGTTGCGCCTCCTCCCCGAAGCGCCTGGGTGGAAAGTTACCGCCGATTGCACAAAGATCGAGAAGACGTTTACATTCGCTGATTTCAGGTCGGCGTTTGAATTTGTGAAAAAGGTGGCGGGACTGGCTGATGCCGTATGGCACCACCCGGTGATTAACGTTGGGTGGGGCATCTGCACGGTTGTGCTGCATACAAAAAAGATCAACGGCCTTCACGCCTACGACTTCTTCATGGCAGGCAAGATAAATGCGCTTGGAGACGAGGGTCATTCGTAAGATTTTATGACCCACGTGGTCACAGCGAATTGCGATCTTTGCCGTTTTACCGATTGCGTGACAACTTGCCCCGTCGAGTGCTTCCATGCCGACGAACGGAGGACGTACATCGATCCCGGTGTGTGCATCGACTGCGGCGCTTGCATTCCGGCGTGCCCGGTTCACGCGATCTACGAAACCATCGACATGCCGGATGATCAAGCCCACTGGATTGAAATTAACGCTGAACGCGCGCGCCAACTTCCCGTAATCAGCGAAAAGCAGACGCCGTTGCCAACGGCGGAAAAGACGAAAGCGGAGTTGGGCTTCTGAGCGTACGATGAGCGGCGAGCTGGGGTCGGCACGGAACCCTTTGCGTGTCGCCATCGTGGGCAGTGGACCGAGCGGGTTTTATGCAGCCGAGGCGCTCTTCCGTTCCAAGCACTTCGTATGCGTCGATATGTTGGAGAAGCTACCCGCGCCGTATGGTTTGGTGCGCAATGGCGTCGCTCCCGATCATCCCAAACTCAAGGAAGCGATCCTCGTCTACGACAAAATTGCGCGAACTCCCCACTTTAATTTTTTTGGAAACGTCACGGTTGGCCGTGATATCAGCGTTGAAGAACTGCGCCGCACCCATCATGCGCTAATTTTCGCGTGCGGCGCTGAAACCGATCGCAGGCTCGGAATTCGAGGTGAGGATCTACCGGGCAGCCACACCGCCACCGAGTTTGTCGGCTGGTATAACGGTCACCCCAATTACCGCGACCACGCTTTTGATCTCTCCCATGAAGTCGCGGTTATTGTCGGGCAGGGCAACGTCGCGGCGGATGTCTGCCGCATCCTTGCGAAGCCCGTCGACCAATTAAGGCACACCGACATCGCTGACCATGCACTTGGCATTTTGGCCGGAAGCAAGGTCAGGCAGATTCACTTGGTGGGAAGGCGCGGACCGGCCCAGGCCAAGTTCACCAGCAAAGAGTTGAGGGAACTGGGCGATGTTATGGACTGCGATCCAATCGTGGCTCCGGAGGACCTGGTACTCAATCCCGAAAGCACGGCTGAGCTGGCGGACAAGAACAATACGAACAACGCCAGGAATCTGGAAATCTTCAGAAGTTTTGCAGCGCGCTCAAACACGTCAAAGCATCGGCGCATTTTCTTTCATTTTCTTCGTAGTCCTGTTGCGCTCGTAGGCAATCAGCGGCTTGAAGGCGTTGTGCTCGCCCAGAACTATCTTGAGGGAGATCCATTCCATCAAGTAGCCAGAGAAACGTGCGAGATACTCGAATTACAATGCGGCCTGCTTTTTCGTAGCATCGGTTACAGGGGAATACCCATTCCGAACGTACCGTTTGACGAGGGACGAGGCATCTTCCCTAACCGCGACGGACGGCTCCTGAATGGGAGTGGCGGAGTTTCGTTGGGTTTCTACGCCACTGGCTGGATCAAGCGTGGGCCAACCGGCATCATCGGAACCAACCGCGCCGACAGCGTTGCCACTGTGAAGGCGCTCATTGAAGATTTACCCATATTCCCTATAGCTGAGAAGCCCGGAGTCGACGCGTTGCGTTCATTGCTCGCGCAACGAGATAGAAGATACGTGAGCTACGCAGACTGGCTGAAAATCGACGCGGCGGAGACTGGGCGCGGGGCACCGAAAGGAAAGCCGAGAGAAAAATTTACCCGGATAGAAGAAATGCTGGCTTATGTCAGTGACTAGGGCAGCATCAACATCGCCTGGGCCGCTGGCGGTGTTAGATGAGAGCATAGGAAATATAAACCGCTCTCCGTCGAGCCGAGGGACGAGAACAGCGTCGCATAAGCGTTCACGCCAGTGCGTGCAGCGCGCTGTAGATCCTGCTGAATTCGGCTGGCGATGACGCCTTCGCGTGTACTACATTCAACTTAGGCGAGCCGGTTTTCTGTTGCGCAAGCGTGGATTCAAGCAGCGGCACATCCGTCGTCTCGTCCACCACGAACAGCGTCCGTGCCAGCAACCCGTGTTGCGAGAGCTGCTCGAGCTCGAACATGCATCCGCTGTTGACTGGCGAGAAGCCGCGCAGGTCCATCAGCACGAAATCACTCGTTTTTGCCAGTGCACGCAGCGTCGGGCGCCAGGTGTTGTCGTGGCAAAAGAACTCGCTCACACGAAACCTGCCGTCCGGATCGCTCGTTTCGTCCAGGCGCTCAACGCGCTGCTTCAGGTCGCCTTCGTCCTGAACGAACAAATGTTTGATACGCCCGCCGGCGAACGCGATGACATCTCCCGGGTCAATTGTGCGCATCGCGAGATCGGCGCCGGCAATCATCTTGACGCTTCCTTCGAGCCGCCAGCGCGCGCCGATTGCATCAAACAGTTTCTCGGTGCGGCGCTGAAAGCCGAATACGCGAAGCAGCAGCAACCGGCTTTTGGCAGGCAATGCGAAGCCGATTGGCCAAAGTTTTAGTCCCACTTGCACCACGCCTCGATAGACGACAAATGCCAGAAGCCCGAACAATCCTCTCCAGCCGAATTTGCTCGCGAGGCTGGCGCACTGCCAGAAAATGATCATCAGCCACCACATATCCACCAGCAACTGGACATCGCTGAACGATTTCCGATCGTAGCGCTCGGCCAGCCAGCGCAGCAGTCGCCAGCATAAATACCCCACAGGCAGCGCCGCGAACATGAACAGGACGTGATAAGTGTTCGCGCCGAAATAAAGCAGCGCTGATCCCCAGTGGTCAAATGCGGCAACAAAGGCCTGCAGCGCAATGAGCGCGCTGAAGCTGAACACGAGGAGTCCGGCGAGCACGAGCGGTGAAACCGAGCGCAGTCTTCGATTCCCGCTGATGAGAATGAGCAGATAAGGCAGCCATGCTTCCCACGCGAGGAAGAGCAAGAAGTAGCCCGCGTTCGCGAACGGCGTGGTATCTGACCTGTCGAGAACAATCAGCGACACAAACGACCAGAGCAAGACCATAGCGACTCCGGCCAGCAAATAGGCAGCGAACGCGAGTAAGGCTTTTCTTTGCGGCAACGCGAGCAGCGCGCCGAGCGTGGGAACGATCGGCCAGCAGTACGCGTACCAGATCACGAAGGCGCGAAATGTGGAGGATTCGAGTCCAGGCGAAGCAAGAAACATTGCCGCGATAACTGCGGCGGCGGCCCCGCCGGCGAGGGAATAAACGCTGACCAGGCGTCGCTTCCCACTTGTCCTTTCGCGATTTTGCGTGGCGGCTCGCGAAACGGCATTTTGGGATTCACTCGAACTGGTCAGCTCTTCGCTGACAGAGCCCATTCCGCGCACGACTTCGCGCCGATACCAGTAAAGCAGGACGATCGACACCGGGACCGTAAGCGCGATCGCGTAGAAGAAATAGGTGACGAGTATTCCCGAAGCGAGATGATCCACGGTGTCCCCCTGCTACGACGGTCGCGCGAGGCTCGGTAAATCGCTATGATTATGCCATGGGCAGCAAGGTGAAAGCGCGCCGGAAATTCAGCGTAACGCTCGCCAGCCGTGCATTGTTTTTTATCGCCATCGTCTGGTCAATCGCCGGAGCATTTTTGGCGCTCCATACAGGAATTCCGGCGCTGGTTGATCGAGTCGTGAAGTCAGGATGGATTCCCGATTCGCTGGCACTGCCCAATGCCGCCAAACTGAGCGCACATTGCTCAAGCGGGAATGAGCCAAGAGCAAAGCTCGATGGCGAGGCGCTGCGGCTGATAAGGCATGCCGCGTGGCGGATGGGATTCGAGGTGGGCTATGGGGCCGGGCTTGCCAGCATGGGGCGGCTGGACGCAGCCAGGCGGTCTCAAACATCGGAGTGGCTAACGAACACCGCTCGAAATCTCAATGTGCCCGAGCCGCTTCTGCCCGCGATTGGCCACAGCGCGAACGCGCTGCATGAATTTGCCGTTCACATCGAGACCGATCCGCAGTGTACCGCAGCCAGGCTTGCGCAACGGTACGGCGAGGGCGAGAGTGCGATCTACAAAATGAGCGCGTACGTCGGGCACTCCGCGTCGAGCCGGGCTGCGTTTCCTGAAATCGGCGCGCGATTCGTCCCGAACATTCGCCATCACGCGAAGTCGGCGAATGTCCCAGAGCAGCCTTTGCAACCTCTGCTTCAGGATTCGATGGGAGGGGAAGACCAAACGCGCGCTGCTGTCAATCGCCTCGACGAGTACTTCAAGACAGGCAATTAGCGGGCGCGAAGTCCACGCGCGCTTCGCCGCACGGCCTGTTCGAATTGTTTGCGCTCGCTCGGTTCCTCGCAATGAAATCCGACTTCAAACCCCGACCAGCTACCTGCTACCAACCGGGCCTATAGCGAGCGCCGCCAGCAAACGGCGGCGGTTGTCGCTATTTCCAATCCCCGCGCAAGCCCAACACCGTTTCCTGCAGACTTTCGGGCGTCGCGTACGCGGGCGCGACAGGCGACGCGGCGATCAATTCGATTTTTGCGAACAGCTTACGCGGTATCGACCTGCCGATGCCGTGCTTGCGGCTGAACGAACTTCCCCACAAGCCGCGTAGCGCGAGCGGCACGACCGGCACCGGCGTACGTTCGACGATGCGCGCGATGCCGGACTTGAATGGATAGAGCTCGCCGCTGTCGGTAATACGTCCCTCGGGAAAAACACCGACCAGTTCGCCAGCTTCGAGCGCGGCGGCAATCTCGTCGTACGCGCGTTCCAGCAGTTGCGGATTCTCTTTGGCCGAGGCGATCGGAATCGCGCGGCTGGTGCGAAACACGAAATTCAGAATCGGGATTCTGAAAACGTGATGATCCATTACGAAGCGCACGGGGCGTCGCGACGCAGCGGCGATGAC
>JACDAM010000158.1 GCA_013695435.1 Burkholderiales bacterium
GAGGACTGAAAATCCTTGTGTCGGTGGTTCGATTCCGCCCTTGGCCACCATAGAATCAGGCGCTCCCGACAGTAGCGTTTGCAGAAACCAAGCATAGGACTGGGTTCCCGCGTGCTTGGGAATGACAGCCGGCGGTCGCTTCGCCACCTTTCCGCGGCCTGCGCCGCGACCGGCTTCGTTCAAAGCCGCGGGGAACCGATTTTTCAATGCGGCTCTCGAATTCGATTCAGGATAGTCCGCGCCACACTTGGCGCGGCAGATAATTCAATCCCTGCTTCAGCTTGCCGGGCGCCAATTATTCTGGCGAAGGACGCGGCGCGCGCTGCTGTTGTGCTGGCGCCCTGAAAGGCGAGTTTGAACAATTTGGATCGGCTGTTCAGAAACATGATGGCTCCGGCCTCGATGTAACATAAACGATATAAGCAAAGCCCGCGCCTTACGTTTCAAGAGCGTCGAAATCGGACCGAAGCGGAAGCTCATTCCGGCCAGCGCCAAAACTGACGATTTGGGGCGCCGGTACAAATCCCATGCTCGCTCAGGGCTTGCTGGTCGGGGATCAGCCGCAAGACTATAATTTTGCAGTTTTGCTCGCGGGCCCCGGCATGCACCTTTTCGCTTTCGGCATCAATCACCAGACTGCGCCGCTTTCGGTACGCGAGCAGGTGGCTTTTTGCGTCGAAAACGTGGAGCACGCGCTGCGCGATCTGGTCAAGCGCCAGCCGGTCAAGGAAGCGGCGATCGTTTCGACCTGTAATCGCACCGAGGTTTACTGTCATACCGCCGAGCCGGCGCGGGCGATCGACTGGTTGGCGGATTACCACCATCTGCCGGCGCACGATCTCGAGCCTTATCTGTATACGCTACCGCGCGAACTGGCGGTGCAACACGCATTTCGCGTCGCCAGCGGCCTCGATTCGATGATACTCGGCGAGCCGCAAATCCTTGGCCAGTTGAAGCAGGCGGTCAAAGCGGCCGAGCACGCGGGCACCCTCGGCTACATGCTGCACAAGCTGTTTCAGCGCACGTTCTCGGTTGCCAAGGAAGTGCGTACGCGCACCGATATCGGCGCCAATTCGGTGTCTATGGCGGCGGCGGCCGTGCGTCTTGCCGAACGGATTTTTCCGAGCATCGCCGGGCAAAACATTCTGCTTGTCGGCGTCGGCGAAATGATCGAGCTGTGCGCGACGCATTTTGCCGCGCGCAACCCGGCGCGTATGACCTTCGCCAACCGCAGCCCCGAGCGCGGCATCGAACTCGCCAAACGCCATGGCGCCGATCTGATCGCGCTCTCCGATATGCCTGACCGTCTGGCCGCGTATGACATCATCGTCAGCTCGACGGCGAGCGCGCTGCCGATCATCGGCAAGGGCATGGTCGAAAGCGCGCTGAAGCTGCGCCGCCACCGGCCGATACTGATGGTCGATCTGGCCGTGCCGCGCGACATCGAACCGGAAGTCGCCGAACTCGAAGATGTGTTCCTGTTCAGCGTCGACGATCTCGGCCGGGCTGCACAGGAGGGTCTCGATGCGCGCCGCGCGGCAGTCGCGCAAGCCGAGGCGATCATCGCCTGTAATGTCGATGATTTCGTGCATTGGATGGAAGCGCGCGAAGTCGTGCCGACCATACGCGCGCTGCGCGAATCGGCCGAAGCGACGCGGGAGGCTGAGCTTGAGCGCGCGTTGCGTGCGCTGGCCGGCGGCGCCGATCCGCAAACTGTGATGGACCGCCTGAGCCGCGCCTTGACCAACAAATTCCTGCACACCCCGAACCAGATGCTGAACGAAGCGAATCCCGAAGATCGCGAGGAAATGATGCTGCTGTTGCAGCGCCTGTATCGTATCAAGCCGGAATGAAAAGAAGCATCGAGGCGAAGCTCGCCCAGTTGAATACGCGTCTGGCGGAACTGGATCGCCTGTTGAGCGCGGAGAACGTTACCGCCGACATGGACAATTACCGCAAGCACACGCGCGAACACGCGGAAATCGCACCGGTCGTCGGGCTTTACCAGGCCTACCAGCAAACCGAACGCGACATGGCCGCGGCCAGCGAAATGGCGGCGGACCCGCAGATGCACGAATTCGCGGAAAACGAGATTCGCGAAGGCAAGGCGAAGCTCGAACAGATCGAGATCGAGCTGCAGAAACGCCTGCTGCCGAAAGACCCGAACGACGAGCGCAACATCTTCATCGAAATCCGCGCCGGAACCGGTGGCGACGAATCGGCGCTGTTCGCCGGCGACCTGTTTCGCATGTATGCGCGCTATGCGGAGCGCAACAAGTGGCAGGTCGAAGTGATCAACGAGAGCCCGGGCGAAATGGGCGGTTACAAGGAAATCATCGCCAAGATCATCGGCCAGGGCGCTTATTCGAAGCTCAAGTTCGAATCGGGCGGCCATCGCGTGCAGCGCGTTCCGGAAACCGAGACGCAAGGCCGCATCCACACCTCGGCGTGCACGTTGGCCGTGATGCCGGAGGTCGATGCCGTCAGCGACGTGGTGCTGAATCCGGCCGATCTCAGAATCGATACGTATCGCGCCTCTGGCGCCGGCGGCCAGCACATCAACAAGACCGATTCGGCTGTGCGCATCACGCATCTGCCGACCGGGATCGTCGTCGAATGCCAGGACGGCCGCTCGCAGCACAAGAACAAGGCGCAGGCGATGTCGGTGCTGGCCGCGCGCATCAAGGACAAGCAGATGCGCGAACAGCAGGCGAAGCAGGCGGCGACGCGCAAGTCGCTGGTCGGCAGCGGGGATCGCTCCGAGCGTATCCGCACCTACAATTTTCCGCAGGGACGCGTAACCGATCACCGCATCAACCTGACCTTGTACAAGATCGAGCAAATGATGGACGGCGACATTCATGAACTCGCCGATGCGCTGATGGCCGAGCACCAGGCCGAGCAGTTAGCGGCGCTGGGCGAAGAAGCTTAGCAGGCTGTTGAAAAACTACTGCGCTTGCCAATACTTCGTTACTCAGGGCCTCAAAATGCTCATGTATTCCATATACATTCGGCTTTCTCGGCCCTTCGTGCCTCGTCTTGGCTGCGCTCGCTACGTTTTCAACAGCCTGCTATGTCTCGCTCGCGGCGACGCACCAAGCGGCGCGTCGCCCGAGCTTGCCCTTATTCTACGTCGTCGCGGCACGCGAATCGCATTA
>JACDAM010000159.1 GCA_013695435.1 Burkholderiales bacterium
CGTTGCGCGTGTTGCTCGACTTCGGTCAACGAGCGGGCAAGCTTGACGCCGCCGCCTTTGCCGCGGCCGCCGGCATGAATTTGCGCTTTGACGATCCAGAGGGCGCCGCCCAGTTTTTTCGCAGCAGCGACCGCTTCATCCACGCTGAAACACGCGATGCCGCGCTGTGTCGCAACGCCGTATCGTTCGAGGATTTCCTTGGCCTGGTATTCGTGAATTTTCACTGCGCGTGGATTTTATTCGGCGGACGGGGATAGCGCGTTTGGCATGGACGGCAGCAGCAATTATAGCGGGAAGCCGTCGAATCGGGAATTTGCCGGTCTGGCCATGGTCTGATCGCCATCAATCAAGGGAGGAACTATGACGCGACGCGAATTATTGCAGGCACTGGTTGGAATCGGCGGACTCGGCATTCTACAAGCCGGGAAAGCGTTTGGGGCGCAACCGGCGACGGCGACGACAGTTGCCGAATTGCAGAGCAACTGGAAAATGCTGCTGGTGGAAGGCGCCAAGGTGCCGTCGGCATCCGAGCCGCTCGAGCTTTCCAAAGAAGAATGGCAGAAGCGGCTCAGCAAGACTCAATTCGACGTGCTGCGCAAGGAAGGAACCGAGCGGGCCGGCAGCAGCCCGCTGAACGCCGAAAAGCGCGACGGCATTTTCGCCTGCGCCGGCTGCGACCTGCCCTTGTTTACGTCCGCCATGAAGTTCGAAAGCGGCACCGGCTGGCCAAGCTTCTTCACGACCATCCCCGGCGCATTCGCGACCAGCAAGGATTTCAGAATGATCTGGCCGCGCACCGAATACCACTGCGCGCGCTGCGGCGGCCATCACGGCCACGTGTTCGACGACGGTCCGCCGCCAACCGGACAACGCTGGTGCAATAACGGCGTCGCGCTGAAGTTCCTGCCGAAGAACGCGCGCGCCTGACGCCGATGAGCGGATGAGTCGGCGCGTAGCGAGCGCCTACTCGCCGGTGATTTGCCGGCAGGCGTGTTATCAGTCACGCCTGCCCATCAGTGGTCAGAATCCCTGATTCAGTTGTCATTTCGGCGCAAGTAAAGCCTCTGGATTTTCCGATGGCGCCTGCGCTGTCGTCGAATCCCTTTGCGCCATTTCGGCTGAACAGAAGAATTGTGAGCGCGTTTGTCTAATCCGGATTTCCCGTCGGCGTTGCGCGCGCTCAAACATCGCAATTTTCGCCTGTTCTTCGGCGGCCAACTGGTATCGCTGACCGGCACCTGGATGCAGTCGATCGCCCAGGCGTGGCTCGTCTATCGGCTGACCGATTCGGCGATATTGCTCGGCCTGGTTGGCTTCCTTGGGCAAATCCCGGTATTTCTGCTCGCCCCGCTCGGTGGGACGATGGCCGATCGCCACGATCGCCGCCGCATCCTGATCGCGACGCAAAGCATCGCCATGCTGCTGGCCCTGACCCTGGCACTCTTGGCGCTGACCGCAAGCGTGCAGGTCTGGCACGTCTTCGTCCTTGCGGCCATGCTCGGCCTGGTGAACGCCTTCGATATTCCGGCGCGCCAGGCTTTCGTCGTCGATATGGTCGGCCGGAGCGACCTGATGAACGCGATCGCCCTGAATTCCTCGATGTTCAACGGTGCGCGCGTCGTCGGGCCGGCGGTGGCCGGCGCGTTGGTCGCCGTGGTCGGCGAAGGCTGGTGCTTTTTCATCAACGGCGTCAGCTACCTTGCCGTTCTCGCGAGCCTTTTGTCCATGCGGATCGAATCACGCGTGCGGGTTCCGCTGCCGGGTTCGGTACTCGCGAATATCGCCGAAGGATTTGGCTTTGTCTGGCGCACCAAGCCGATTCGCGCCTTACTGATGTTGCTGGGTTTGGTCAGCCTGATGGGCATGCCGTATGCGGTGCTGATGCCGATTTTCGCCGATCGCGTTCTCGGTGGCGGCGCGCGCGAACTCGGCCTCCTGATGGGCGCATCCGGAATCGGCGCGCTGGCTGGCGCACTCACGCTGGCGACGCGTCGCAACCTGCGCGGTCTCGGCCGCTGGGTTGCGTTTTCCTCCGCCGGTTTCGGCCTCAGCCTGATTCTGTTTTCGCTGTCGCGCACTTTCTGGCTTTCGGCCGCGCTGCTGGCGCCGGTCGGCTTTTGCATGCTGGTGCAAATGGCGTCGTCCAACACGCTGATCCAGGCCATGGTCCCGGATAATTTACGCGGCCGCGTAATGGCGGTTTACTCGATGATGTTCATGGGCATGGCGCCGATCGGCGCGCTCTTTGCCGGCACGCTGGCAACCTACATAGGCGCGCCAGCCACGGTCGCAATCGGCGGCGCGGTCTGCATCGCCGGCGCCATCGCGTTCGGCATGCATCTGCCCGCGCTGCGGGATGAGGCGCGCCAGATCGTCATTGCGCTGCAGGCGGCAGGCGGCACGCCCGTCGACGAAATGACCGGAGGCGCGAGCGTGATCGCGCCGAAGTGAACCGCAGAATCAGGCCATCACACCCCGGCGCAGCCCCAAATCCTTCCCGGATTCACTTCGGTCAGCAACGTCGCCAGCGCATCGCCATAACGCTGCTGAACCATCGCCCGCGCTTCGGCGAGAACCGGCGGACGGTGTTCAAGATTATGGGCATCCGTGGCGACTACACAAACCCATCCGGCCGCGAGCACTTGCTCTGCTGTAGCCTGTATCGCTTCGCCGAACATGCCGCACACGGATGCCGCCGTAATTTGCAGCAAACATCCTTCCTTGACGAAGGGCTCGATTTTGCGCCAATCGCGCATCACGTCCTTATTGCGCTCCGGATGGGCAATCATAGGCAGTATCCCTCTTGCGCGGAGATAGCCGACCGCATTGATCGCGCCCGCCGGAATCTGCCCTGGCGGAAATTCCAGCAGAACAACCTTGTTGCCTTCCCAATCGCCGATAAACGGCAGTTCGTTTTCGGCCAGTAATTCGAGCGATTCCGCAGACAGGCGGACTTCCCCGCCCAGACGCGTGACGAGCGGCACCTGAGCGCTTTGCAAAAGATTTCGAAACGCCGCAAAACGGGGCGTCAAAGATGACAGCGTATTTTCGTAACGACCGGGATGCACGTGGGGGGTCAGCACCGCATGGGTAATGCCGTTGGCGACTGAAGCGCGGGCCAGCGCCAGCGCTTCTGCGGCGTTTTGGGCGCCGTCGTCCACCGCGGAAAGATAATGGCAATGCAAGTCGATCATGACACGGGGGCTGATGCGCCTTGGCAGAAATACGGCATCGAGAATACCATTGGACGCATGCTGCGCCTTCTGTCTGTCGGAGAGCAAGTCGACCGAGGCTTCAAGGTTCGAAGTCTCAATGCGCTGAAATAAACTGTGTCCTGCTGCCATTATTACTCGCCGACCGCGACCGGCGATTACGCCTTCTCGATCGATGCCAGCAGCATAACGTTCGGCGCCGGCTGCCTCGCCGAGGTTGGCGATCAGGCGCGCTGTCTGGGTTTGAAGCGCGTTGCGCTTTTTACCGACGAGACGCTGGCCGCGCTCGAGCCGGTCAGGATCACTGCCGATTCCTTGCGCGCTGCCGGCGTCGACGTCGTGATTTACGACGCCGTCAGAGTCGAGCCGACCGACCAGTCGTTTCTCGCCGCCGCGCGCTTCGCGATGGAGGGCAAATTCGATGGCTTCGTATCGGTCGGCGGCGGTTCGGTCATCGATACCTGCAAAGCCGCGAATCTGTATGCGACGCATCCAGCCGATTTCCTGGCTTATGTGAATGCGCCTGTCGGCGAAGGTCGCGCGATTCCCGGTCCGCTGCGTCCACACATCGCCTGCCCGACGACGTGCGGCACCGGCGCTGAATGCACCGGCATTGCGGTGTTCGATCTCGTCGCGGTCAAAGCCAAAACGGGAATCGCGTCGCGCCGCCTGCGACCGACGCTGGCGCTGATCGATCCGGAATGTGCGCGCAGTTTGCCGGCCAGCGTCGTCGCCGCGAGCGGTTTCGATGTGTTGAGCCACGCGCTCGAATCCTACACCGCGTTGCCGTATACGCAGCGGCAGCGTCCCGAGCGCGCGAGCTTGCGACCGATGAGCCAAGGCGCGAATCCGTGGAGCGACAGCGGTTGTCTCGAAGCCTTGCGGCTGGTCGGCGCCAACCTTGAACGGGCGGTGCGCGACGCCGCTGATTTCGAAGCGCGCAGCGCCATGATGTATGCGGCGACCCTGGCCGGTATCGCGTTCGGCAACGCCGGCGTGCACGTGCCGCACGGCATGTCGTACGCGGTCGCCGGGCTCGCGCGTGATTTTTGTCCGCCCGGCTATCCGCAGGGCGCGCCGCTGGTGCCGCACGGCATGTCGGTGATCGTCAATTCGCCGGCGGTATTTCGCTTTACCGCGCCGGCGTGTCCCGAGCGGCATTTGCACGGCGCGCAAGTCCTGGGCGCCGATGTGCGCGACGCGCTGCCCGAAGACAGCGGCGAAATCCTCGCCGGCCATCTGATCAAGCTGATGCGCGCAACGCAGATGCCGAATGGCTTGAGCGGCATTGGCTACCGCGCACAGGACATCGAGCCGTTGAGCGCAGGCGCCTGGCTGCAGCAGCGCCTGCTGAAAAACGCGCCGCGCGCGATCAGCCGCGACGATCTGAAAACGCTGTTCGGCAAGGCCACGGCTTACTGGTGATGTCGTTCATCCAACAACCCCCGCGGCTCGGCAATCAATACTCCGAAGACCGCGTGCTGCGTTCGTATCTGCGCCGCGCGCTTCCCGCTGACATGCTGCGCGAAATCGAATCAGCGCTGATCGAACTGGGCGGGCTGAGTGGCGGCGAACTGTACCGCGTGCAATTGGCCGACCGTTTGAACGAGCCGGTGCTGACGCAGTGGGACGCGTGGGGGAAGCGCATCGACCACATCGAGCTCACACAGTTGTGGCGCCGGGCCCAGGAAATCGCCGCGCAATTCGGCATCGTCGCGGTTGCGTATGAGCGCGCGCACGGCGAACATTCGCGCATCCACCAATTCGCGCTCGCTTACCTGTTCGCGCCTTCGACCGACGTGTACGCGTGTCCGCTGGCGATGACCGACGGCGCCGCGCGCGCATTGCTCGCTTCCGCCAATCAAAGCCTGATCGAGCGCGCCGTGCCGCATCTGACGTCGCGCGATCCGGCGCAATTCTGGACCAGCGGACAGTGGATGACGGAGAACATCGGCGGGTCCGACTTAGGCATGAGCGAAACAGAAGCGCGCCGTGATGAGCAAGGCTTGTGGCGTTTGCACGGCCGCAAATGGTTTACCTCGGCCGCGACTTCGCAAATGGCCCTGACGCTCGCGCGGCCGATGGGAAACCCGGATGGCGCGCGCGGGCTGGCGTTGTTTTACGTCGAGCCGCGCGATGCCGAATGCCGTTTGCAAAACATCGAAATCCAGCGCCTCAAGGACAAACTGGGCACGCGCAAGGTGCCGACCGCCGAGCTGCTGTTGACAGGAACACCGGCGCTTCCGGTAGCGGGCTTGAGCGATGGCGTGCGCGCGATCGCGCCTATGCTGAATCTGACGCGGACCTGGAACGCGGTCAGCGCGGTCGCGACCATGCGGCGCGGCCTTGCACTCGCGCGCGATTATGCGAAAAAGCGCATCGCGTTCGGCTCGCCACTCGCGCGGAAGCCTTTACACCTCGATACACTCGCCTGCCTGCAAGCCGAATTCGAGGCGGCGTTTCATCTGACGTTTCATGTCGTCGAACTCATCGGCCGCGATGAAGCGGGTGTGCTCAGTCCATCGGGCAAGAATCTGCTGCGTCTGTTGACCCCTATCGTCAAGCTCACAACCGCGCAGCAGGCGGTCGCTGCGACGAGCGAAATCCTCGAAGCCTTCGGCGGCGCGGGATATATCGAAGACACCGGTTTGCCGCTGCTGCTGCGCGACGCGCAGGTTTTCAGTATCTGGGAGGGAACGACCAATGTGCTGGCGCTCGATGCGCTGCGCGTGGCGAACGCCGAAACATTAAGCGCGCTCAAGGCCCGGGTGGCCGAGTGCGCGAAAACCAATGACGTGCGCCTGATCGAACCTGGGCGGCACGCAATCCAGGCGCTGGACAAGGCTGCAGCGTGGTTCGACCGCAACGCCGCAACGTCCGCGCTCGAAGCCGGCGCGCGCCGCTTTGCGCTGACCCTGGGGCGCAGCTATGCGCTGGCGCTGATGGTGCGCCACGCGCAGTGGTCGCTCGATCACGAGCACGATGCGCGCGCCGCAATCGCAGCGCAGCGCTTTCGTCAGGGCGGCGTCGATTTGACAACCACCGAGGACATCGAGGCGTCGCGGGCGCTGGCGATGGATGAGGAATAACGACCAGCGCCTTGAGACTAGCCTTTTTTGCGCATGCGACGAAGGCGGTAAACTTCGCGCATGCGCTTCACTTTGGGATATCAACCAAGCGGCGTCAAATCTCGCGAAACACGGAGTGTCGTTCCTGGAAGCTGTAAGCGTTTTCGGCGATGAGTTTGCCAGCACATCGCCGATCCCGCTCACTCGATTGGCGAAGCGCGTTTCTGACTCTCGGCATGTCTTTCCTCAGGCCAATTACTGCTATCGCTCATACTGAGGAAGAAGACACGGTGCGTATCATCAGCGCACGGCTCGCGACAAGCGCGAAAGATCGAACTATGAAACCTAAATTCAAACCACCGCCAGATGAGATGCGCTCCGAATATGATTTTTCAGGCGGTGTTCGGGGTAAATACTTTCATCGCTTCATGCAAAGTTCCAACGTGGTTGTCCTGGAGCCCGATGCCGCAACGGCCTTTCCCAATGCCCAAGCAGTGAGTGCGAAAAGTAAAGAGTAAGCGCCAGGCTTCCACGGTTTCTATTTAATCCACACCGTCTTGATATTCGTGAACTCTCGTATGCCGTGGTACGACAGCTCGCGTCCGAAGCCGGAAGCTTTCACGCCGCCGAACGGTAGCCGCGGATCGGATTTCACCA
>JACDAM010000160.1 GCA_013695435.1 Burkholderiales bacterium
ACCATTTTCGCGACATCGCTGCAGTACAGTGTCGAGCGCGTATCGCGCGGGTCGGACGTCGTGAAGCCGATCTGATTGTTGACGATGATGTGAACGGTGCCGCCGGTGCCGTAGCCGCGCGTCTGCGACAGATTCAGCGTTTCCATGACGACGCCCTGGCCGGCGAAAGCCGCATCGCCATGAATCAGCACGGGCAGCACCTGCTCGCCTTCGCGGTCCTTGCGGCGGCGCTGCCGCGCGCGCACCGAACCGACGACGACCGCATTGACGATTTCGAGATGCGATGGGTTGAAAGCCAGCGTGATATGCATCGGCCGCCCCGGCGTCATGATGTCGGACGAGAAGCCCTGATGATATTTGACGTCGCCGGAACTCAGATCCTGCGCGTGCTTGCCTTCGAATTCGGAAAACAGATCCTTAGGCATTTTGCCGAACGTATTGACCAGAACATTCAAACGGCCGCGATGCGCCATGCCGATCACGGTTTCGAAGACCCCCAGGCTGCCGGCGCGCTGCAGCAGATGGTCGAGCAGCGGAATCAGGTTTTCGCTGCCTTCGAGAGAGAACCGTTTCTGCCCGACGTAGCGCGTGTGCAGGTATTTTTCCAGCGTCTCGCCGGCGGTCAGGCGTTCCAGGATGTGGCGCTTGTACTCGGAAGAGTAGTGCGGCTTGCCGTGCACGCTTTCCAGACGATCCTGGATCCAGCGTTTTTGCACGACATTGTTGATGTACATGTATTCGGCGCCGACATTACCGCAATAAGTCTCGCGCACAGCCTTCAGGATATCGCGCAGCGGCGCATGGTCGTAGCCGACCAGCGAACCGGTATTGAACTTGACGTCCATGTCGGACTCGGTCAGGCCGTAAAAAGCGGGGTCCAGGGTGGGCAGATCGGGCCGCTCCTGGCGTTGCAGCGGATCGAGATTGGCGCGTAACATGCCGAGGAAGCGGTGAGCGTTGATCAATTGCAGCACCGCGACCTGCTTGCGTTCATGCTCGGCCGACAGGCTGCCGGCATCGCGGCCGCCATTCACGCGTCTTGTTTGCGCGAGCTTGCGATAGGAATCCTGGATCGGCGTATGCGCGATATCGGGCGCGCCGGCGCTTTGGCTCAACTGGTCAAAGTAGACGCGCCACTCGCCACCGACCGCCTCGGGGTCGTCTAGGTATTGCTCGTAGAGCGCTTCGATGAAAGGCGCGTTGGATCCGAACAGATAGGAATTGCTGCGTAACTCGTTCATCATGCCGGCACCTCCGGAAGCTGGTCGATCAGGCTGAGGCGGGATCAGGAGATCGAACCCGACTAGCCAAGTTTACCGCCGCGCCGCCATCAGCGGCACATCGCGGGTTACCGGGCCTACATACAACTGGCGCGGCCGGCCGATTTTCTGGTCCGGCTCGCTGATCATTTCATTCCATTGCGCGATCCAGCCGACGGTGCGCGCCAGCGCGAAAATCGCCGTGAACATGCTGGTCGGGATGCCGAGCGCGCGCTGCACGATGCCCGAGTAATAATCGACGTTCGGATAGAGTTTCTTGCTGACGAAATAATCGTCTTCGAGCGCGATCCGTTCGAGTTCCAGCGCCAGCCTGAAGATCGGGTCGTCGTGCAAGCCGAGTTCGTTCAGAACCTCGTGGCAGGTTTCGCGCATCAGTTTGGCGCGCGGATCGAAGTTTTTGTAGACGCGATGACCGAAGCCCATGAGCCGAAACGGATCATCCTTGTCTTTGGCTTTCTTGATGAATCTGTTGATCTGCGACACATCGCCGATTTCGTGCAGCATGTTCAAAGCGGCTTCATTCGCGCCACCGTGCGCAGGCCCCCACAAACACGCGATGCCGGCAGAGATGCAGGCGAACGGATTGGCGCCGGAAGAGCCGGCCAACCGCACCGTCGAGGTCGAAGCGTTTTGCTCGTGATCGGCGTGCAGAATCAGGATGCGGTCGAGCGCGCGCACCAGCACGTGATTCGGGTGATACTCGCCGCCCGGATTGGCGAACATCATGTAGAAGAAATTCTGCACATAGGACAGCGCGTTGCGCGGATACATGAACGGCTGCCCGATGCTGTACTTGTAGCACATGGCGACGATTGTCGGCACCTTGGCGATGAGACGGTTGGCCGAAACTTCGCGATGCTGCGCATCCGAAATATCCATCGCGTCGTGATAAAACGCCGATAGCGCGCCGACCACCCCGACCATCACCGCCATCGGGTGCGCGTCGCGCCGAAAGCCGCGGAAGAAGTTGATCATTTGATCGTGCAACGAGACGTGCCGCTTGATGTTCGTATCGAACTCGAGCTTCTGGTCGGCATTCGGCAGTTCGCCGCGCAGCAGTAGATAGCAGACCTCCAGAAAATCGCAATGCTTGGCCAGTTGCTCGATCGGATAACCGCGATACAGCAGGATGCCTTTATGGCCATCGACGAAAGTGATCTCGGAGCTGCAACTCGCGGTTGCCAAGTACCCCGGATCGTAGGTGAACATGCCCGACTTGCCGAGCGTGCGAACGTCGATCACGTCCGGCCCGGCCGTGCCGGACAGTATCGGAAACTCCATCGGCGCATTGCCGTCATTGAGCGTCAAAGTGGCATAGCGCTTCGCATCCATAAAACCTCCGCTGTCGATAATTTTATTGCTGGGGTGTTGTCCGATTTGCCGCCTTGCCGCCGCTTGAACTTGTGCCGGAGATCGAACGCCTAACGGCGAATGTCCAACTCCCGCAAGCGGCGCAATACGCCCCGATCATCCTCGGCCGGATCGGGTTTGGCGATGATGCGAGCCCACAATTCGGGGTCGGGCCGATTGAGCAAATCGCGTAACGCAGCGATTTCCGGCGGTGTCAGGCTTGCATAGTGGCGATCGAGGAACGCATTGAGCACCAGATCGAGCTCCAGCATTCCTCTGCGGCACTGCCAGCGCAGCCTCGCAAGCTCGCTCACAAGCCCTCGAATTGTAGCAAGGAATCCGCTGCGTGCGCGTGACTCACAGCCTGCTAAGCGCGGTCAGACGCTGCGCTTGATCATCATGTCCTTGATCTTGCCGATGGCGCGCGTCGGGTTGAGCCCCTTGGGGCAAACATCGACGCAATTCATGATGCTGTGGCAGCGGAACAACCGGTACGGGTCTTCAAGATTATCGAGACGCTCGCTGGTCGCTTCATCGCGGGTATCGGCGATGAAACGGTAGGCCTGCAGCAAGCCAGCGGGACCGACGAATTTGTCCGGATTCCACCAGAAAGACGGGCAGGCGGTCGAGCAGCACGCGCACAGGATGCACTCGTACAGGCCATTCAGCTCATCGCGTTCCTTGGGCGATTGCAACCGTTCTTTTTCGGGAGGCTGCTCATCGGTGACGAGATACGGTTTGACCGAGTGATATTGTTTGAAAAACTGGGTCATATCGACGATCAGATCACGTATCACTGGAAGTCCAGGCAAGGGCCGCAAAACAACCGGCTCTTTTAAATCCGCCACCCGAGTAATGCACGCCAAGCCATTCTTGCCGTTGATATTCATCGCATCCGAGCCGCAAATTCCTTCGCGGCACGAGCGCCGCAAGCTCAAGGTATCGTCATGCGCCTTGATGCGAACCAAAGCATCGAGCAGCATGCGGTCGGCCGGCTCGAGCGCGATGTCGTAATCGCGCATTGTGGGCTTGGCGTCGGTTTCGGGGTTGTAGCGATAAATGGAAAAACGCATGAATGCTCCGGGTTCGATTCACATCGTCGTTCCCGCGAAACCTCCCCGAGTGCCTGAATCGAGGAGCGGGAACCCAGCGACCTTAGTCTCAGTTTACAGCGGTTCGTTAGTACGTCCTCGCCTTCAGCGGAAACTGCTCCACCGTCAGCGGCTTCAGATGCACCGGTTTGTAATCCAGGCGATGACCGTCGAGATAATACAGCGAGTGTTTCAGCCAGTTCTCGTCGTCACGCTTGCTGAAATCGGCGCGGTCGTGCGCGCCGCGCGATTCCTGGCGCGCCTCGGCTGAGATCAGCGTGGCGACGGCGACTTCGATCAGGTTGTCGAGTTCGAGGGCTTCGACCCGGGCGGTGTTGAAAACCTTGCTTTTGTCCTTGATTTCGGTGCGCGCGATGCGTTGCGCGACATCCTTGATCTTCGCCACGCCCTCAGTCAGTAGATCAGGAAAGCGGAACACGCCGCAATGCGCCTGCATCACGCGGCGCATAGCGGCGCCGGCTTCGTGCACGCTCTCGCCGCTTTTTTGATTTTCGAGCCGGTCCAGGCGAACCAGGCTGGTTTCGCCGGCATCGCGCGGCAAATCCTTGTGCCCCGGATTCTTCGTCAGGAATTCGAGCATGCTGTTGCCGGCAGCTTTGCCGAACACCAGCAAATCCGTCAGCGAATTGGTGCCGAGCCGGTTGGCGCCGTGCACCGATGCGCACGCGCACTCGCCGGCAGCGTAGAAACCGTGGACCACAGTTTCGGGGTCGCCATCCAGCGGCGCGATCACTTCGCCGTGGTAATTGGTCGGTATGCCGCCCATCTGGTAGTGGCAGGTCGGCACCACCGGAATCGGATCGGTAACGGGATCGACATTGGCGAATTTTTTGGCAATCTCGCGGATTCCCGGCAGGCGCTTTTCGATGACCTCGGAGCCGAGATGGTCGAGCTTCAGCAGGATGTAATCGGCATCCGGGCCGGCGCCGCGGCCTTCCTTGATCTCGGTCGCCATCGCGCGCGAGACGACGTCGCGCGACGCCAGATCTTTCATGTTCGGCGCATAGCGTTCCATGAAACGCTCGCCATTTTTGTTCAGCAGATAGCCGCCTTCGCCGCGCACCCCTTCGGTAATCAGAACACCGGCGCCGGCGACGCCGGTCGGGTGGAATTGCCAGAATTCCATGTCTTCGAGCGGAATGCCGGCGCGCGCCGTCATGCCGAGGCCGTCGCCGGTGTTGATGAACGCGTTGGTGCTGGCCGAGAAAATCCGCCCGGCGCCGCCGGTCGCGAACAAGGTCGCGCGCGCGTGGAAAACCATGACCTCGCCGGTTTCCATTTCGAGCGCGGTCACGCCGAGAACCTGGCCTTCGCTGTCGCGAATCAGATCGAGCGCCATCCACTCTACGAAGAATTGCGTGTTGGCGCGGACGTTGCGTTGATACAGCGTGTGCAGCATGGCGTGACCCGTGCGGTCGGCGGTCGCACACGAGCGCTGTACCGGCTTCTCGCCGAAGTTCTGCGAATGGCCGCCGAACGGACGCTGGTAGATCGTGCCGTCGTCGTTGCGGTCGAATGGCATACCGAAATGTTCAAGCTCGTAAACGACTTTCGGCGCTTCGCGGCACAGGAATTCGATCGCGTCCTGATCGCCCAGATAGTCGGAACCCTTGACGGTGTCGTACATATGCCAAAGCCAGTTGTCCTCACCCATGTTGCCGAGCGAAGCGCCGATACCGCCCTGCGCCGCGACTGTGTGCGAACGCGTCGGAAACACTTTGGACAACACCGCGGTGCGCAACCCGGCTTCGGATAATTGCAGCGCCGCGCGCAAGCCGGCGCCGCCCGCGCCGACGATGACCGCATCGAATTGGCGTCTGGCTAGCGCCACGCAGCACTCCCTGCAGCATTTAGTGATCGTTGACTCATCGAACTCCCCATGAATTCTCTGGCTGTTTTCTCAGCGGCCGCTTTCAACCCGCGCCCCACAGAATTTCCAGCGACCACAGCGCATACAGCGTGAGCGCCAGGACCGTCAATATCTCGAGCGCCAGCCGCGCACCGGTATGCTGTATGTAATCCATCAAAATATCGCGCATGCCGACCCACGAATGCAGCAGCAGACTCGTCAGAAACAGCAGCGTTGCAAGGCGGATCCACTGGTTTTCGAACAGACCGGCCCAGGTCGCGTAATCAAGGACCGGCTGCATGAACAGGATTGCGATCAGCAGTACCGTATAGACCGCCATCACGACGGCCGATACGCGCTGGACGAGCCAGCCGCGCAGCCCGTAATGGGCGCCAACGACAATGCGCTTTACCATAGACGAATCCCGATCAGCAGCGTCAACGGCAGACTTATCGCGAGCACTGCCCAACTGCTTGCGCGCGATGGCGCCAAGTCAACGCCGATATCGAGATCGAGCAGCAGAAAACGCAATCCCGCAAAAAAATGATGCAGGTAAGCCCAGATCAAAACCAGAAAAGTCAGCTTCACGAGCGGCTGATCGAAGCCCTGTTTCAGCAGCTCGAAATGCTCGGGCGTGGACAAACTCAACTGCAGCGTATACAGCAGATAAGGGATGAACAGAAACAGCAGCGCGCCGCTGATCCGGTGCAAGATGGAAACGGTCGCGGATACTGGCTGGCGTATTTTCAGGAGATTCAGATAGACCGGACGTTTTTTTTTCTGCATGGAAATCCTGAACGGCTGATACGAATGCTGGTTGGCGTGAAGCGGTCGATGCCTTGCGCCCTGGCACTGACGATAAGGCTATCGGGTGCGCCGAAGCTGCCGCGAAAACCTTTCTACTTGGTTCCCGATATTATCGCAAGACAAGACTTGTCTTGCAGCCGCTTCGCTCGGGCTTGATTGCCAGGATCATCACAGCTCGGTCGCTAGATAATCTTGTTCGAATAAAAATGCCTGGCGGTATTGCACAGCGTTTTTCGCCATTCGACGGGTTTGTCGTCGTACGTGTAAGCGACGCGTTCGATGGCGAGCAGCGGCGCCCCGGGCACTACGCCCAGCAGCTTCGCGGACCTCGTTCCAGCTGTTGTCGCCTTGATCTGCTCGACGACATGGGTGATGAGGACGTCGTACTCGGATTCGAGCAGGCTGTATATTTTGCATTGATTGCGCTCGACCATTTCCGCCGCAAGTCCTTTGACCAGCCCCGCCGGCAAGCGAATTTCCTCGAGCATGACCGGTTCGCCGGCGATCCGTTGCAAGCGGTTGATCACCATGACCGCCGCGCCATGCGTGATTTCGAGCGCCCTGGCAAGCTGCGCGTCGGCTTTGCCACGCCGGCAATCCAGTAGCTCGCCAACGGGAAAAACCGGAGCGCCACCGCTTGCGCTATTGTCCAGCAACACGCGCACGAAATGAAATTTGCGCTGCGCTTCGTTGTGCGAGGCGACAAAAGTTCCCTTGCCCTGATGCCGTATCAAAACGTTTTCGTCGGCGAGTTCCGAAATCGCTTTGCGCACCGTTCCCTGACTGACCCGATAGCGGGCGGCGAGTTCGATTTCGCTTGGGATCGCCTCGCCGGGCCGCCACTCCGCCGAAATCAGGCTTTGCGTAATCAGGCTTTTGATTTGCCGATAGAGTGGCCGGAACGAAGGCGAGGAAGGCGCCGCTGCTGCATTGCTCATGCCGGTTTTTTAGCATATATCACGATGCTGTCCAAGAAAAATCTATCTTTTATAAGATACAAGAGATGCGTTGACCGGCATTTTGATGTTGGCTAACATTCGGGAACGCGCGGCGTGCGTCTGGTTGCCCGCTTTCACGTTTTAATCCCCTACCCCTTTTCAGGAGTCCTTATGAAAGCTCCCGTTCGCGTTGCTGTGACCGGCGCTGCCGGCCAGATTGCCTACAGCCTTTTATTCAGGATGGCCAACGGCGACTTGCTCGGCCGCGATCAGCCGGTGATTCTGCAGTTGCTCGACATCACGCCGGCAATCGCCGCGGTCAACGGCGTTGTCATGGAACTGGACGACTGCGCGTTCCCGCTGCTCGCCGGAATCAGCGTAACCGATGATCCGAAGACCGCGTTTCGCGACGCCGGCATTGCGCTCCTGGTTGGCGCCCGCCCGCGTTCAAAAGGCATGGAGCGCAAGGATCTGCTGGAGGCGAACGGCGCCATTTTTACGTCCCAGGGCAAGGCCCTGAATGACGTCGCGAAACGCGATGTGAAAGTGCTGGTCGTCGGCAATCCGGCGAACACCAATGCGTACATCGCGATGAAAAACGCGCCGGATCTCGATCCGCGCAATTTTACGGCGATGATGCGGCTCGATCACAATCGCGCCTTGTCGCAAATCGCCGCCAGGCTCAAAAAACCGGTCACGGAAATCAGCAAAATGATTATCTGGGGCAATCATTCGGCGACGCAATACCCGGATTTGAACTCGGCTGAAGCCGGTGGAAAACAAGTCGCGCAACTGATCGACGATACGGCCTGGGTCGAGCAGACTTTCATACCGACCGTGCAGAAACGCGGCGCCGCGATCATCGAAGCACGCGGCTTGAGCAGCGCGGCATCGGCCGGCAATGCCGCGATCGATCACGTACGCGATTGGGTTCACGGGACGCGCCCCGGCGACTGGGTCAGCATGGGCATACCCTCCGACGGCAGCTACGGCATACCCGAAGGCGTGATCTACGGTTATCCGGTGACGTGCAAAAATGGCGGCTTCGAGATCGTGCAGGGCATCTCGATCAGCGATGCAAGCCGCAAGCGCATGGACGCGACGCATCAGGAGTTGCAGGAGGAAAAGGCGGCAGTCAAGCATTTGCTTGGGTAGCCATGAACAGCGATTTCCTGGATTCCCGCGTGCGCGGGAATGACAGGTGGTGATGGTCGACGCGGTGACTTATACGGGGTGGATTTCTGCGTGCGCGGGAATGCCAGGTGGGTGAGAGGGGCCGAATGACGCTATCGACACCGGGCGCCCGCTTGCGCGCAGCACTCGCCGCCGAAAAACCGCTGCAAGTCGTCGGCGCGGTCAATGCGTATACGGCGCGGCTTGCCGAGCGCTGCGGCTATCGCGCCTTGTATCTTTCCGGGGGCGGCGTCGCCGCAAGCTCGCTCGGCGTTCCAGATCTGGGCATCAGCACGCTCGACGACGTATTGATCGACGTGCGCAGAATTACCGACACGACGGGATTACCCTTGCTGGTGGATGCCGATACCGGCTTCGGCGGCGCCTTCAATATCGCGCGCACCGTCAAATCGCTGATCAAATCCGGCGCCGCCGGCATGCACATCGAAGACCAGGTGCAGGCGAAGCGCTGCGGCCACCGGCCGAACAAGGCGATCGTCGCGCGGGAAGAAATGGTCGATCGCGTGAAGGCCGCGGTCGATGCGAAAATCGACCCCGAGTTCGTTGTGATGGCACGTACCGACGCGCTTGCCGTGGAAGGCCTGGAAGCCGCGATCGACGCGCTTGCGCCTGCGTCGAGGCCGGCGCCGACATGATTTTTCCGGAAGCGATGACCGATCTTGGCATGTACCGGAAGTTTGCCGACGCGGTAAAGGTACCGGTGCTGGCCAATATCACTGAATTCGGCGCCACCCCGCTCTATACAGTGCAGCAGTTGGCCGGCACCGGCGTCAGCCTCGTGCTGTATCCGCTATCGGCGTTCCGCGCGATGAGTGCGGCTGCGTTGAACGTTTACAGGACATTGCGCGCCGAAGGCACGCAGCAAAGCGTCGTGCCCACCATGCAAACCCGCGCGGAGCTTTACGACACCCTCGATTATCATGCCTTTGAAGCCAGCCTCGACAGGCTTTTCGAAAGGGAGAAACGCTGATGACGGTCAAGAAATCGGTCGCGCTATCGGGGGTCGCCGCCGGCAATACCGCGCTTTGCTCGGTGGGCTTGAGTGGGGACGATTTGCACTATCGCGGCTATGACATCCTGGAAATTGCCGAGCACGCGACTTTCGAAGAGATCGCGTATCTACTCGTGCACGAGAAACTGCCGACGCAAGCGGAATTGTCGGCCTACCAAACCAGGCTTCAAGGTCTGCGCGGATTGCCGCCGCAGCTCAAAACGGTATTGGAGCAGATTCCCGCTTCCGCCCATGCCATGGACGTGCTGCGCACCGGCGTCTCCAATCTCGGCACGGTCGAGCCCGAGGCCGAAAGCCGCACGCCAGCCGGCGCGCGCGACATTGCCGATCGCCTGCTCGCCTGCCTGAGTTCGATGTTGCTGTATTGGCATCACTTCGCGGCGTCGGGCAAGCGCATCGAAGTGGAGACCGACGATCGATCGATCGCCGCGCATTTTCTGCATCTGCTGCATCGCAAGCGGCCGTCGGCAAGGCACGAGCGTGCGATGCAAACTTCGCTGAACCTTTACGCCGAGCACGAATTTAACGCGTCGACTTTCACCGCGCGCGTCATCGCCGGCACCGGCTCCGACATGCATTCGTGCCTGACCGGCGCCATCGGCGCGCTGCGCGGACCGAAGCACGGCGGCGCTAACGAAGCGGCGTTCGAAATCATGAACCGCTATCGCGATCCCGACGATGCCGAAAAAGACATCAGCAAACGGGTCGCGAACAAGGAAATCGTGCTCGGCTTCGGCCATCCGGTCTACACGGTTTCCGATCCGCGCAACAAAATCATCCGGGAAGTCGCACGCCGGCTCGGCGAGGAAGGCGGCGAAACCAGGCTGTTCGATATCGCCGAGCGCATCGAAAGCGTGATGTGGCGGCAAAAGAAAATGTTCCCGAATCTCGACTGGTTTTCAGCCGTCAGTTACCACGCCATGGGCGTGCCGACCGCGATGTTCACGCCTTTATTCGTCATCGCGCGCACCAGCGGCTGGTCGGCGCACGTGATCGAACAGCGCATCGACGGCAAGATCATCCGGCCCACCGCGAACTACACCGGCCCGGACGATCGCGAGTTCGTGCCGATTGAGAACAGGGGATAAGAGGATCGGGGATCGGGACAGGAAAAATTCACCCCAACCCGATCCTCCGGAAAAAGAATGTGAACCTGGAAAATCCGATCTGACCGATCCGCTGTCCCCGATCCCTTGTCTTACAGTAATGCACACCTCCAACATCCAACCTGCTGCCGATCAGGTCCTCGCCGACATCGCCGATTACGTAGCCGACTATTCGATCGAAAGCGATGACGCGTACACGACGGCGCGCAACTGCCTGATCGACACGCTGGGTTGCGGGTTTGAAGCGCTCGAATACCCGGCGTGCACCAAGCTCCTTGGTCCTGTCGTTCCCGGGACCGTCGTGCCGAACGGCGCCAAAGTGCCCGGCACGCAATTCCAGCTCGATCCGGTGCAAGCCGCGTTCAATATCGGCTGCATGATCCGCTGGCTCGATTTCAACGATACCTGGCTTGCCGCGGAATGGGGGCATCCGTCGGACAATCTCGGCGGCATCCTCGCTGTCGCCGATTATCTGTCGCGCAGGAATGTCGCCGAGGGCAAAAAGCCGCTGGTCATGCGCGACGTGCTGACGGCCATGATCAAGGCGCACGAAATCCAGGGCTGCATCGCGCTCGAAAACAGCTTCAACCGCGTCGGCCTCGATCACGTCGTGCTGGTCAAGGTGGCTTCGACCGCGGTCGTCACGCACATGCTCGGCGGCACGCCGGATGAAATCATCGATGCGGTTTCGAACGCGTGGGTCGACGGCCAATCGCTGCGCACCTATCGCCATGCGCCGAATACCGGTTCGCGCAAATCGTGGGCGGCCGGCGACGCGACGAGCCGCGCCGTGCGGCTAGCGCTGATGACGCTGAAAGGTGAGATGGGCTACCCGTCGGTGTTGAGCGCCGCAACGTGGGGCTTTTACGACGTGCTGTTCAAAGGCCAGCCGTTCAAATTCCAGCGCCCGTATGGCTCGTATGTGATGGAGCACGTGCTGTTCAAGATTTCGTTTCCGGCCGAGTTCCATGCGCAAACCGCGGTCGAAGCGGCCATGACCTTGTATGCAGGGCTTGCGAGGCTGGGCAAGACCGCCACCGACATCGCGAGGATCAGCATACGCACGCATGAGGCGTGCATCCGCATCATCGACAAAAAAGGGCCGCTGAACAA
>JACDAM010000161.1 GCA_013695435.1 Burkholderiales bacterium
ATCGCGCCCGCGCAGTTCGTGCCGATTGCGGAAGATTGCGGCTTGATCGTGCCGATCGGCCGCTGGGTGCTGCGCGAAGCGTGCCGGCAGGCGCAGGCGTGGCACGATGCCGGCCGGCCGCCGATGGCGATGGCAGTCAATATCTCCGCGCTCGAGTTTCGAAGCAGCGGCTTTCTCGAAAGCGCGCGCGCGATCCTGGCCGAAACCCGGCTTGCGCCGCGCTACCTCGAACTCGAACTGACCGAAAGCGTACTCATGCAGGAGGCCGAGTCGACTGCCGCCGTGCTGCGCGAACTCAAGGCAATGGGGTTGCAGCTTGCGGTCGATGACTTCGGCACCGGCTATTCGAGCTTGAGCTATCTGAAGCGCTTTCCGATCGACGTGCTGAAGATCGACCGGTCGTTCGTGAACGACATCACGACCGACGCCGACGACGCCATCATCGTCGCCGCAGTCATCGCCATGGGCAAAAGCCTCAAGCAGCGCGTCATTGCCGAGGGCATCGAAACCCGCGAACAACTCGCCTTTTTGCGCGCCCGCCATTGCGGTGAAGGGCAGGGTTTTTATTTCAGCCAGCCGCTCGCCGCCGAAGATTTCACGCTGCTGGTCGAGAGCCGCTATCGCTAGCACGCTGGTTAACTGCCCACTGCTTTCCGATCTTGCGCCGCGGGATCGAGCGCGTGGCGAATCATGCTGAGCGCCAATTCGTGTTCGCCTACGAATACCTTGCCGGCGTTTTCCTGTCTGAGCGCCGCGGCTTCGTCTTCGCTATGCGTGCGCACGATGGTGTCGATTTTCGGATTGAGCGCGCGTGCGATTTCTATCATCCGGCGGGCGCGAAATGTATCCGGCGTCGCGATGACCAGCAGCCGCGCACGTGCGATATGCGCCTGGATCAGAACGTCGGGTTCGGAGGCGTCGCCGGAAACCGCTGCGATGCCGCGTGCGCGCAAGCGCTCGACCAGCTCACGATTCTGTTCGGCGACGACGATCGTCACGCCGCGCTCCGTCAGCGCCTCGCCGATCAGGCTGCCGACACGGCCGTAGCCGACCAGCACGACTTGACCGTTGAGCCTGCTTTGATCGATCGTTGCCGGCAGTTCGGCCAGCGGGTCGTCGCGCCGATCGAGCGAACGGGCAAACGCCGAGCGCTTGCGCATCCATTCCTGCACCGGCTCGATCAGGTAGAACAGCAGCGGATTGAACGCGATCGAAATCAACGCGCCGGCCAGCACGAGGCTTTGGCCTTCGACCGGCAGCAGACCCAGCGATACCCCCAACGCTGCCAGAATGAACGAGAATTCGCCGATCTGCGCAAGGCTGGCCGAAACTGTCAACGCGGTGTTGAGCGGGTAGCGGAACGCAAGCACCAGCAGAAACGCAGCGATCGACTTGCCGAGGATGATGATGGCAACGACCGCGAGCACGCGCAGCGGCTGGGTCAGCAGTACCTGCGGATCGAACAGCATGCCGACCGACACGAAGAACAGCACCGCGAATGCATCGCGCAACGGCAGCGATTCCTCGGCCGCGCGATAACTGAGATCGGATTCGCGCATGACCATGCCGGCGAAAAAAGCGCCGAGCGCGAACGACACGCCGAACAGTTCGGCCGAGCCGTAAGCAATACCGACGGCGGCGGCAACTATGCACAGGGTGAATAATTCGCGCGAATCGGTTTTTGCGACTTGCCACAGCAGCCAGGGAAATAATCGCCGGCCCACGACAAGCATCAGCGCGACGAAAATCGCAACCTGGCCGAGCGTTATCGCCAGCCCGGCCCACAGGCTTCGATCGCCGGCAGCCTCAGCGGCATTGCCGCCCAGCGCAGAGGCCAGCGGGGGCAGCAGCACGAGAACCAGCACCATGACGAGATCTTCGACCACCAGCCAGCCGACGGCGATGCGGCCGTTGAGCGATTCGAGCGCACCTCGGCTTTCGAGCGCCTTGATCAGCACGACCGTGCTGGCGACGGAGAGAGCAAGCCCGAACACGATCCCAGCGCCCAGGCTCCAACCCCATACCGCAGCGATGCCGACGCCCAGCGCCGTCGCGACGGCGATCTGCAGGATGGCGCCGGGCAACGCAATGCGCCGCACCGCCAGCAAATCGCCGAGTGAAAATGCAGACCGACACCGAACATCAACAGCATGACGCCGATTTCAGCGAGCTGGCTGGCGAGATTCATATCGGCGACGAAGCCGGGCGTCGCCGGCCCGATGACGATCCCGGCAACCAGATAGCCGACCAGGGCCGGCAGCTTCAGACGGAGCGCGATAAAGCCAAAGACCAGCGCCAGCCCGAAAGCGGCGGCTATGGTTGTGATCAGGGTGATGCTGTGCGGCATAGGGTTTTTCTCCGGAAGTCCGCAAGGGATAATAATAGGTGTTTCCGCGTTTCCGCCATTTTTGGGACCGGCCAACGGCGGTTTCGCTTCACTATCCTAGCAGTCAGACTGCGACTGGTAAGCGCAGGAACGCTGCCGCTTCTTTGGAACGGGAATTGCTGTTTTCGCCATATCAGACCGAACCCACGGCCGCGACGGCGGCGATTGATTCAAACTGGTGCGGTGCACCTTGATTTTTCAATTCCGATGCACCAGCGCAGTGCTGCGGCGAGGCAAAGCGCGCACACAATCCTTGAATTCGTACACGTCCTTGCCTGCTTAGTTAATGCGACGCCGCAGGTTAGCCATGCCGATCGCAACCAACGAGAACAACCGGTGATATTCGATCGCTATTGTACCGAGGGCTTTTGCGA
>JACDAM010000162.1 GCA_013695435.1 Burkholderiales bacterium
AGATTACAGAAAGTCAGTTCGAACGGCACATCGATTTCGGCAACGCGCGGCCGCTGCGCGCCTTCCTGGATGGTGAAACGAATATTGAGCGCGTATTTGTTCGCGCTGATCTCCGGCACACACGTGAATTCGCGGCTCAGTCTGATCAGCAGCATCTGCGCCTGGCGACCGGTCATCATTTGCTGAAACACGCCCTGCGCCGCCATCTGCTGCGTCGACTTGCCGCTATCGCGGAGCACGCGAAGGACAATGGCAATGCCGTTACGGATCGGCAAAAATGGCTCGAGCCAGTTTTCGAGATCGCCGCGGCGCACGGCCGCGTCCTGATTCAGCCAGTAATGATAAGACGGTAAGTCGAATTCGCAGGCGCCGCCCGGAATGCTGGTGCGCTGCTTGATGCTCATCAGCCATTCGTTGTCGCGCAAATCCTGACCGACCTTTCCGGGAACTTCCAGCAACTGTGTCGCAGTCGTCTCGATATCGTCCAGCACGCTTTCCAGCGCCTGTTCCGAAATCGCGGGGTTGCCGCGCAAGGCGTCGAGCGTTTGTTTCTGGCGCTCGAGTTCCTGCAGCAGATCGGACTTCAAATCGGCGCGGCTGGCCACTTCGAGAATCTCAAAAAGCGCAAGCAGCGCCGAATGGTGATCGTAAGGGCCCGCTTTCGCCGAAAAATATTGCACCTTGTCGTACAAATCTTCGAGACGCAAAAGCGTGCGGATGCGCTCGCCGAGCGGGTATTCGTAGCTGATCACGATGGAGGGGGAGCGGATTGGAGACTGAATTTTGCGTTATTCGGCGTGCTTTTACAAATTGACGGCGGGTGTTGCGCCACGCGCATATGCCATCTCCAGATATCTCTCGTGCAGCGTTTGTACCGAGAGCTTCAGTTCTTCGGGCCCTGCCGAATTGTCGATGATGTCGTCGCTGCGGCCAAGGCGCTCGCTTCGGCTTAACTGCGATGCCATGATTGCCCGCACGTCATTCTCGGCAAGACCGCGCCGGACCGTACGCTCGATCTGCTGATGCTCGGCGCAATCGACAAGCAGCACGCGATCTACGAGTTCGCGCAGCGCGCTCGTTTCGAGTAAGAGCGGCACGACCAGTACCCCATAAGGTGTTTTCAACGCGCCGACTTCGGTCTCCGCGGCTCGTCGAATTTCCGGGTGCAGGATCGACTCCAGCGCGGATCGGGCGCGAGCATCGGAAAAAACACGGCTGCGCAGTTTGCTTCGGTTCAAGGTCCCGTCCGGTTCGAAAAAATCATCACCGAAGGCGCGTCGTATCGCAGCTATGGTTGCTGTGCCTGGCAGGGTCAGGTGATGAGAAATAACGTCGGTGTCGACAATCCCGGCGCCAAGTTCCCCAAAGAAATCGGCTGCGCGCGATTTACCACACCCGATACCACCTGTGAGGCCTACCGTGAACGGCATCCGTGAACAGGCCCTAGATTCCAAGATAGGCGCGGTTGAGCGCCGGCCCCCAAAACAGCGCGATCAGCGCGGCGAGCACCAGATAAGGTCCGAATGGAATCGGCACATTACGCCCGTGGCGGGCGAATACGATCAGCCCGATACCAATGACTGCGCCGACCAGCGACGACAGCAGAATCACCGCGGGCAGCAGTTGCCAGCCAAACCATGCGCCAATCGCCGCAAGCAGCTTGAAGTCGCCGAAACCCATGCCTTCCTTGCCGGTGGCAAGCTTGAACAGCCAATACACAGACCAGAGCGTCAGGTAGCCGGCAGCGGCGCCGATCACGGCGGAATTCAGGTCCGTAAAAACCGCGCCCAGATTCAGCAAGAGACCGCTCCACAGCAGCGGCAGCGTGATGTTGTCAGGCAGCAACTGGGTGTCGATATCGATGAAGGCGAGCACGAGCAGGGCCCATACAAAAAACAATGCCGCCAACGTTTGCACGTTGAAACCGAAGTGAAACGCGACGAACGCGCTGAGAACCGCGGTCAGAATCTCGATCAGCGGGTAGCGCAGCGAGATCGGCGTTTTGCACGCCGCGCATTTACCACGCAGAAACACATAGCTCAACACCGGGATATTTTGCAGCGCCCCGATGGTGTGCCCGCAAGCGGGGCAGCGCGACCTCGGCCTGATCAGGTTGAACGGGGGTAAGGCCGCCGATTCGGCGCCTGGGGAGCCGTGCGATTCACTGCGACTCAATTCGGCGCATTGCTCGCGCCACTCGCGTTCGAGCATTTTAGGAACGCGGTGAATGGCGACGTTGATAAAACTGCCGACGACAAGGCCGAGCAGGCCGCATACCGAAATGAATAGAGAGGGTAAACTTTGCAGCGCGTCAATCACAAGATCAGGGGGAAAGGAAAGGCGGAATTGTCGGTGCTGATGAAAAGGCGCAAAAGACCGGTCTTCCGATCCTTTGCGCCGACTTTTCGAGCTCTCGTTATACGACCTGGCCGAGTTTGAAAATCGGCAAATACATCGCGATGACCATGCCGCCGATCAAGACACCCAACACGACCATGATGATGGGCTCCATCAGACTGCTTAGCGCTTCAACGGAATCGTCGACTTCAGCCTCGAAAAAATCCGCGACCTTGGACAGCATGGAGTCGAGCGCACCCGACTCTTCGCCGATCGCGACCATCTGCAGCACCATATTCGGGAACACTTCACTGTTCTGCATGGCGATCGTCAAGCTGGTGCCGGTTGAAATTTCTCCCTGGATTTTTTTCGTCGCCTCGAGGTAAACGTGATTGCCGGCGGCGCCACCGACCGAGTCGAGCGCTTCGACCAGCGGCACGCCGGCCGCGAACATGGTCGACAGGGTCCGCGTCCAGCGAGCCATGGTCGCTTTGCGGAGGATCTCGCCGAACAGCGGCATGCGCAGCAGCCAGCGATCCATCACCATCTGCATTTTTTTAGACCGCTTCCAGGTATAGAAGAAGAACCAGCCACCACCGCCCAGAACGCCGACAATCAGATACCAGTAACTCACAAAAGCATCCGACATCGCAATCACCATCAAGGTCGGCGCCGGTAAGTCGGCGCCGAAACTCGTGAACACCTGCTTGAACGCGGGAATCACGAACAGCATGATGACGGCGGTGATGATGAAGGCAACGACAATGATCGAAATCGGATAGAACAATGCCGATTTGATTTTGCCCTTGATCGCGATAATTTTTTCTTTGTAGGTTGCTAACCGGTCGAGCAGGCTGTCGAGAATACCGGCCTGCTCGCCGGCGCTGATCAGATTGCAATACAGTGCGTCGAAATGAAGCGGATGCTTGCGGAACGCCTGGCTCAGGCTGCTGCCGGTTTCGATGTCAGACTTGATTGTGCCGAGCAATTTCTGCACCGACCCGTTGCTGTGTCCCTTGCCGACGATGTCGAACGACTGCAGCAGCGGAACGCCGGCTTTCATCATGGTTGCAAGCTGGCGCGTAAACAGCGCGATGTCCTTGTCGGTGATTTTCTTGCCGCGCCGGGCTCTCTGCTTCTTGATTTTGACCTGGGTCATGCCTTGCCGGCGCAGCGTCGCATTGACGACCGATTCCGCGCTCGCGCGGATTTCGCCGCGCATCGACTTGCCGGATTTGTCACGTCCGACCCATGAGAAGTTGTATTGCTTGACATCTCTTTTCGCAATCACGGCAGCCATCGTTTGCTCCCTATTCGTTGGTAACGGCCTCGACTTCTTCGAGCGAAGTCATGCCGAGTTTCACTTTCAATAGTCCCGCGCGCCGCAAATCGCTTATGCCGTCGCGTTTCGCCTGATCGGCGATATCGATCGCGTTCCCCTGGCGCATGATGATGCGCGTCATCTCGTCGGAAATCGGCATTACCTGATATAGCCCGACGCGTCCCTTGTAACCGGTGTTTTTGCAGATATCGCAGCCGACCTGGTGATAGGGCTCCCAGCTTCCATCGACGTCTTCTTCGGTAAAACCGGCGGCGAGCAACGCCTCGATCGGGATATCGGCCGGGCGTTTGCAACTGCACAGGCGCCGCGCCAGCCGTTGCGCCGTGATCATCAGCACCGACGACGCGATATTGAATGGCGCAATTCCCATGTTCATCAGCCGCGTCAACGTGCTGGGCGCATCGTTGGTATGCAGGGTCGACAGTACCAGGTGACCGGTCTGCGCGGCTTTGATCGCGATTTCGGCGGTTTCCAGATCGCGAATTTCGCCGACCATTATGACGTCCGGATCCTGACGTAGAAAAGCGCGTAGCGCCGCTGAAAAAGTCAATCCGGCCTTGTCGTTGACGTTCACTTGATTGACGCCCGGCAGATTGATTTCGGACGGATCTTCGGCAGTCGAAATATTGGTGCCCGGCTTGTTCAGAATGTTCAGACAGGTGTACAGCGAGACCGTCTTGCCGCTGCCAGTCGGGCCGGTAACCAGGATCATTCCGTAGGGCCTGGCGATGGCATTCATCAATAATTGTTTTTGATCCGGGTCGTAACCCAGCGCATCGATACCGAGTTGGGCGCTCGACGGATCGAGAATCCGCATGACGATTTTCTCGCCGAACAGCGTCGGCAGCGAACTCACCCGAAAATCGATTGCCCGCGATTTCGACATCACCAACTTGGTCCTGCCGTCCTGCGGCACGCGTTTTTCGGAGATGTCCATCTTGGATATCACCTTGATGCGCGAAGCGATTTTTTCCTTGATCGCGAGCGGCGGCTGCGAAATCTCGTAGAGGACGCCATCCATGCGGTAGCGAATCCGGAAGAATTTTTCGTACGGCTCGAAGTGAATATCGGAAACGTTGGAATTGATTGCGTCGAGCAGGATCTTTTGCAGGTACTTTACGACCGGCGCATCGTCGACATCGGCGCTATCGTCCGCCGTGGCTTGCGCCTCGGCATCAGCGAATTCGAGCGTCACGTCGTCGCCGACCAGATCGGTCAGGTTGACATCGCTGGTTTCGACAGTCTTGTGAATCAAAGCCGAGAGTTTGTCGTCTTCTACGACGATCGGATCGATGATGAGGCCGGTCTGAAACTTGATGTCCTCGAGTGCGGTCCGATTGCTGGGATCGGATACGCCGAGGAAAAGACGATTGCCTCGCTTGTATAAGGGCAATACGCGCCGCGTCTGCATGACCTTGCTATCGATCAGCTTCTTCGGCAGGTGATCGGGGTCGAATGCATTCAGATCGAATAACGGGAAACCGAATGTGTAAGCGGCGAATTCCGCGAGTTCGCGCGCATTCATCTTTTTGCTCAGGAGCAGTTGCTCGGCAAAGCTCAGTTGCGCGGAAGCCGCCTGCGACTGCAGCGTTTCGGCTTCGAGCTCGCGCAGTTTGCCCTTTTGCACGAGAGCCCGACCCAAACCGGTTAAATTACTTTGCAAAGTTGCTGCAACCATATTGAATTGCCGTGATATTTGACTTGCGGAATAATGCACGTACGGCGTCTGTTTGTAAAGATACCGTCGGTCGGAAGGGGGTGTAGGCCAAGGCGCAAGGCGCGCCCGCAGGATGTTACCGCTGCAGAATGACTTCGAGGACGAGGCGACTGCCGATGTAAGCAAGCACCAGTGTGATGAATCCGGCAAGTGTCCAGCGCACCGCCGTACTCCCGCGCCATCCGTAGAATCTTCGTCCGCTCAGGAGCAGCGCGAAAATCAGCCACGACAACAGCGCGAAAACAGTCTTGTGGGTCAACGGCAGCGGTTTTCCGAACAGGTTTTCGGAAAAAATGAAACCGCTGACCAAGGTCAGCGTCAGCAGCGCGAATCCCGCTGCGATGATTCGAAACAGCAGTTTCTCCATAGTCAGCAGCGGGGGCAGTCCGTGCAGTATCGGCGGCATTGCGCCGCTATGCAGCCGTCGCTCGAGCATGGTCATCAAAATGACATGCAACGAAGCGATCGTGAACAGGCTATAGGCGAGCAGGCCGATCAGCAGATGCGCGCGGAACGCCGGCGAAGCCGTATTTTCGAGCGGATGCAGCGCGGGGAAGGCCGCAGGCGCCGCAGCGCAAAACGCCGCGATCGGGATGACCAGCGTTTGCAAACCTCGCAGGTTGTAAAAAAAATTGCCGAGCCAGTAGATCAGCACCGTAAGCCAGAGGATTGCGGAAATAGCGACACCAACACCGAGGTGCAGGCCGCCGTCCGCGAACAGCAGTCGATACAACAACGCGGTATGGAGGGCGAGTGGAACAAAAACAGCGAGCTGATCGAGCCAATTGCTGCGCTGCCGGGAATCATTGCTGTGCGTATCAGCAGCGATCGGTAGCGGTCCACCGAGCGCGGCGCCTGCTTGCGGACGCCAGGCGCCGCGCCAGAAGTGAATAGCGAGCACCGCATACAGCAGTGCATTGATGAGATAAGGTAAAATGCCGGACATCGGTATCGGTTTTCGCGTTTCAGTCTACACCATCTTGCGTCGGCGAATCTTGTCCCCCTGGCGCATCCAGCGGAGTTTCCATGTTCGAGAATCTGTCGCAACGCCTGTCCGGCGTCATCAAGAATTTGCGTGGTCAGGCGCGCCTGAGCGAAGAGAATATTCAGGACGCCCTGCGCGAAGTCCGGATGGCGCTGCTCGAAGCGGATGTCGCGGTGCCTGTCGTCAAGGATTTTATCGAGCGCATCAGGAAAGATGCGCTGGGCGAAGAAGTGATGGGCAGCCTGACGCCGGGACAAGCGGTAGTTGGCATCGTCCATCGTGAACTCGTGCGTCTGATGGGTGAACGCAATGACGCGCTGAATCTGCATGCCGCGCCGCCTGCCGTGATCCTGATGGCCGGGCTGCAAGGCGCCGGCAAGACCACCACCGCAGGCAAGCTGGCGAAACTCCTGCGTGAACAACGCAAGAAAAAAGTGCTGCTCGCCAGCTGCGACGTGTACCGCCCCGCCGCGATCGAGCAGTTGCGCGTTTTGGCTGATCAAATCGGCGCGGATTTCTTCGCAGCCGATACGGTTTCCGAGCCGGTGCGGATCGCCAGCGCCGCACTCGACCACGCGCGCCGCCATTTTCACGATGTGCTGATCGTGGACACCGCGGGCCGCCTCGCCATTGATCAGGCGATGATGCGCGAAATCGCCGATTTGCACGGTGCTGTCAAACCGATCGAAACGCTTTTTGTTGTCGACGCGATGCAAGGCCAGGACGCCGTCAATACTGCGAAAGCATTTGCGGCAGCCCTGCCCCTGACCGGCATTGTGCTGACCAAACTCGATGGCGACGCGCGCGGCGGCGCTGCGCTGTCCGTGCGCCATATCACGGGAAAGCCGATCAAGTTTATCGGCGTCGGCGAAAAGTTGACGGGCCTCGAAGCTTTTCATCCGGAACGGATGGCTTCGCGCATTCTCGGCATGGGCGATGTGCTGACGCTGATAGAGGACGCGCAGCGCAATGTCGATCACGCCGAAGCTGAGAAGCTGGCAAAAAAGGTCAAGGCCGGCAAAGGTTTCGATCTGGAGGATTTCAAGGCGCAGTTGCGACAAATGAAAAAGCTGGGTGGCATGAGTGCGTTGCTCGACAAGTTGCCAGCGCAATTGAGCCAAGCCGCGCAGGGCAGCCAGTTCGACGAAAAAATCCTTGGGCGCATCGAAGGCATCATCGATTCCATGACGACGCGCGAGCGCGCAAAGCCGGAAATTCTAAAGGCGTCGCGCAAACGCCGGATAGCGGCCGGCGCTGGGGTCAGCGTTCAGGAAGTGAATCAGTTGCTGAACCAGTTCGAGCAGATGCAAAAGATGATGAAAATGGTTTCGAAAGGCGGCGCCGCCAAAATGATGCGGAGTATGAAAGGCATGCTGCCAGGCATGCGTTAAATGCCTGCTCAGCGCTCGGACGTCCTGTCGCGATGAACAGTAACGCGCCGGGTTTCCCGGCAAAAACTTGCCTAGGCTGGCGGCGGCAGCGTAAAATCCCGCCTTTTCTCTCTCAGCGCAGGGCTTCGCGCATTCACGACTGCATTTGCGATTCAATCCGCGGCCAACTCGGCGCGGCTATAACCCGGCGGGCAAACAATGGTAGTGATTCGACTGGCGCGCGGCGGCGCAAAAAACCGTCCTTTCTATAACGTAGTCGTGGCTGACTCGCGCCGCGCGCGCGACGGCAAGTTTATCGAGCGCGTCGGTTTTTACAACCCGCTGGCGCGCGGCAATGCCGAAAGTCTGCGCATCGCGCCTGAACGCATCGCGTATTGGCAGGGTCAGGGCGCGAAGCTGAGCGATACCGTCACCCGCTTGTTGAAGCGGCAGAGCCCCAAGCAAAGCGAAAATACCGCTGAGCGGGGCGAAAATACTGCTGTTACCGAAGGTGCGGACACCGCTGCCGTCTGAATCGAAGCGGCTGGTAATAATGGGGCGTGTACTCGCGCCCCTGGGTCTGAATGGATGGGTCAAGCTCTACACTTACACCGAAACGCTGGACGGCCTGGGCGGCCACAAAACGTGGTGGGTGGGACGAGACGAGGCTTCCGGAAGTTTTCGGGATTTCCGTGAAGTCGTACCGGAAGGTTTCGCGGTACAGGGAAAATCGGTCGTCGCGAAATTTCCCGACTGCGAAGACCGCGATGCCGCTCTGGTCTTGAAAGGATCGGTCATCGCGGTGCCGCGCACTTCGCTTCCGGCGAATGACGAAGGCGAGTATTACTGGGCCGATTTGATCGGCCTCGAGGTTGTCCGGGCCGACGGCGGGAAACTCGGGGAAGTCGCCGAATTACTGAAGACGGGTGCGAACGACGTTTTGCGCGTCACGAACGGAAAGGAGAGCCGGCGCGAGCTTCTGATCCCCTTCATCGCTTCGGCGGTAATCGAAGTGGATCTTGCAGCGCGCAGGATCTGCGTGGATTGGGAAGAGTAGGCGAGTGTTGCGCGAAGCATCTTCAATGCAGTTCGATGCGATTACGCTGTTCCCGCGCATGTTCGATGCGGTAACGACGTGCGGCGTCACCGGGCGCGCGCGCGATGCGGGACATTACGAACTCGTATTGTGGAACCCGCGGGATTTCGCTGACGGCGCGTATCGCACCGTAGACGACCGGCCTTACGGCGGTGGTCCGGGTATGGTGATGCTCGCCGAGCCTTTGCGCCGCTCCATCGGCGCTGCCAGGCAGCGGCAAAAAAGCGCCGGTGTCGATCGCAGCAAAACCGTCTACCTGTCACCGCAGGGTCGTCTGCTATCGCAAACCGCCTTGTCGGAGTTGGCCGCCGAGCAAGGTTTGATTTTACTCGCGGGGCGTTACGAAGGCGTAGACGAGCGCGTGATCGAAGAAGAGATCGACGATGAAATTTCGATCGGCGATTATGTTCTTTCGGGCGGCGAGTTGGCGGCGATGGTGGTGATCGATTGTCTGGTGCGGCAAATTCCCGGAGTTTTGGGCGATGCCCGATCGGCGCCCGAGGATTCGTTTGTCAATGGCCTGCTCGACTGGCCGCACTACACGCGGCCGGAAGTTTATCGGGGCAAACAAGTACCCGCGGTATTATTGTCGGGCAACCACGCGGAAATCATGCGTTGGCGATTGCGGCAGGCGTTGGGCAGGACGTGGTTGCGTCGCCCGGAATTGATCGAACGGCTCACGCTGGGCGAGCATGAAAGGATGTTGCTAAACGAATTCAGGCAGGCCATTCAGGATGAGCGGCAAAACCAGGATGAGCGGCAAGCCGGCGAGGAAGTCAGCTAAGGTTCCCTAAGTCAAGGAGCGGTAAGTGAATCTGATCAAGCAGCTTGAAGATGAAGAAATGGCCCGTATCGGAAAGCAATTTCCGGTTTTTGCCCAAGGCGATACCGTGGTCGTGCAGGTCAAGGTCAAGGAAGGAAACCGCGAACGTCTGCAGGCGTTCGAAGGTGTCGTTATCGCGCGTCGTAATCGCGGGCTGAACTCGTCGTTTATCGTGCGCAAGATTTCGTCCGGCGAAGGCGTCGAGCGCACCTTTCAAATGCATTCGCCTTCCATTGCGCAGATCGAAGTCAAACGGCGCGGTGACGTGCGGCGCGCCAAACTTTATTACCTGCGCGAGCGTTCAGGGAAATCGGCGCGTATCAAGGAAAAACTGCAACTGAAGGTCAAACCGGCCGCGACGTAGTTGTTCGGGGGTCGGCCGTTCGATTGGCCAATTTACTGCGCTCGGGAGCTTGCTTACATCGATTCCAGAACTTCGCTGATGCGGGAAAACTCGGTGCTTTTGTCGAAAAAATAATCGGCGCCCGAGTCCTCGCATTTCTTCTGGTACTGCGGGAAAGCGTAGTTCGTCAGAACGATCATTTTCGGTAGCGGCGCAAGATCCATATTCTTCAATGCGTGAACCACATTGATGCCGTTACCATGCCGCAACTGAATGTCGATGATGACAAGATCAGGGCGAGCCTGGCATATTCCATCGATCGCGGTCGATTCGGTGTCGGCGAAGCCGATCACTTCGCTGTGGGGCGTCTCCCCTACAACGTCGATCAGACGTCGACGAACGATCTCGGCATCTTCGACGATGTAAACCCGGATCGGACGCCGTTTTTCCATTTGTTCAATCAACATCCGACAACTATAGACGTTTCAGATGGCGGCGCCATCGGCGGCGTCTGTTAATTCTGTAGGATTATTCCGACAAGCAAAGCAAATCTATTCGACCAAGCCGCTCTTGATCGCGTAGTAAGTGAGATCGGCATTGGTTTTCATCTTCATCTTTTGCAAAATTCTCGAGCGATAAGTGCTCACTGTCTTTACGCTGATGAACAACTCTTCAGCGATTTGCGACGCGGTTTGTCCGACAGCGAGCTTGCAAAAGATCTGGAATTCGCGTTCCGACAAACTTTCGTGCGCGGGTTTGGCGATGTCGCCGCCCAGCTCCAAGGCAAGAGTTTCCGCCAAGGTACCGCTGATGAATTTTTTCCCCTGCGCGACTTTGCGGATCGCATTCACCAACTGGCTGGGCGCGCTTTCCTTGGTCATGTAGCCGGCGGCCCCTGCGCGCAGCAGACTGACAGCGTACTGATCTTCCGGAAACATGCTCAGGATCAGGACCGGCAAATCCGGCCTTTCCTGCCTGATCTGCTTCAGGGTATCGATGCCATTTTTGTCGGGCATCGATATATCGAGCAGCACGACGTCCCAGGACGACTCGCGGATTTTGGCCAACGCCTCTTTGCCGGTGCAGGCTTCTCCACCGACGTGCATATCCTCGACCCCGACCAGAATCTGCTTCAATCCCTCGCGAACGATCGCATGATCGTCGGCAACCAGAATCCTGATCATTTTTTCTACTGGGTCGGACGTTTTGACGGATGACAACATATTATATTGTCTGAGAGAAGGGCGGTCAGGCAGGCGCGAAGCGGCCGGCATGCGTTTTGCTAAAAGTGCTTTTTTCAGTACCGCGTCATCATACCAAATTTCTGCATGCCCGATTCATTGGAGATTGTTTCACAGGATGCCGCCAGACGGGCGGGTCTGCGTTACGTAAACGACCGGACGCCTGGAATCCGGCGCCGTCGTTCTCGCGGCAAGAATTTTACGTATAGCGGTGTCGATGGAAAAACCGTCAAGGGGGCTAAAACCCTTGCGCGCATCAAAACGCTGGCAATTCCGCCCGCATGGCGTGATGTCTGGATATGCGCGCTGCCCGATGGCCATCTGCAGGCGACCGGCCGCGACGCGCGCGGGCGTAAACAATATCGTTATCACGCCGAATGGCGGGCCACTCGCAGCGAAAATAATTTCTCGCGCATGGTGGCTTTCGGCGATGCGCTGCCGAGAATTCGCAAACAGATTGAGGCCGATTTAAAGTTGCCCGGTTTACCCCAGGCGAAAGTGGTGGCGGGGATAATCAAGCTGCTCGATGCGACGGCAATTCGTGTCGGCAACGCCGAATACGCGCGCGACAATCACTCGTTCGGACTGACCACGATGCGGCGGCGTCACGTTGAGGTCAACGGGAAAAAAATCCGCTTTCAGTTTCAGGGCAAAAGCAGTAAACATCACGCTGTCGAATTCGCCGACCACAGGATAGCCAGCATCATCCGCCGTTGTCAGGAGCTGCCCGGCAAGGAATTGTTCAACTATTTCGATGAGCAGGGGGTTGCACGCGACATTTCATCCGATCACGTGAACCAGTATCTGCGCGATGCCTCGGGAGAGCGATTTACAGCCAAGGATTTCCGCACCTGGGTGGGAACGGTCGCGGCGAGCTGTGTATTGAGCCAGTTGCGTGAAGAAGACAGCGGCGGCACCACCAAGCAGCATTTCGATACCGCCGTCAAAGCGGTCGCACTGCATATGGGCAATACGCCCTCGGTTTGCCGCAAGTACTATATACATCCGGGACTAGCTGACGCTCATCGCGACCAAAAGCTTGTTTGTCGCGGTCCAGCCAACAAGAAAGTCTGGACTGGATTCAGCCGAGCGCAGCGTCCTGCAACTGCTGAAGCGGCTCGAGCGGCAGCAAAAGCGTAGTTAATCCCCGTTGCAACGCTGTTGCAGCGTTAAAATGTTTTGATTGGCGTGCTGAACGCAGTCGAGCAGGAAGCAAAAGAAAAGCTGAGCAGGAGAACTAAAAGATCAGTTTCAATACCCCCGTCACGACGAGTAGTCCGATAACGAAAATGATGCCGACACGATCCAAAGAAGAATTTTCACAGTTTGTGATTCCCCTGATGTAACCGCGAAAAGGCCAGCGTGGCGCTGTGTGTCGGAATCAAAAAACGGCGCAAGAAAACGCGCCGTTTTGCTCGCCAGTCGTGTCGGATTGCGCTAGCGCTTAATAAGCCACACCAGCAGCCCGCCGACCAACGCCGCAAGTGCAATCGACGAGAGTGGATTTGCATCGACCAGCTGTCTTGCCTGGCTTGCCGACTTCTCCGCGCCGGAGCGCATACAGTCGGCCCCCGCGCGCAAACCGGTTTCTATTGAACTTGCCGCATCCGCAATTTTATCGTCCGAGCGGTGCGCAAGCTCGGTCGTGGCATCAGCGATCTTTTCCGTTCTAATGTTCATGGCCTATATCCCCGGGGTCAAGTTACTGTTTGCCGCGGATGAGAATGTCATTTTTGACAGACTTTACGCCGTCAACCCTTTTTGCCAAATCTTCAGCACGCCGTTTTGCTTCAGCGTTGTCCGCAAAACCACTCAACTGGACCGTGCCCTTGAAGGTTTCGACACTGATTTGCGTTCCCTTTACGTCAGGGGCGCCCAATAACGCAGTTTTTACCTTTGTGGTGATTGTTGCGTCGTCAATTAAATCCCCGGTACTTCCTTTTGTCTGTGAGCCGGCGCAGCCGGTCAGCGCCAGCAAAAACGTTGCGAAGACCACAAATGCTTTCATTGTCGTTTTCATCTCTAAGTCCTTTTCGAGTTTAATAAACTAGGCGCCCTGGTTTTGACATTTTCTGCTAGCCAAAAGCTTCCCGATCCGCCGGGCGTGTAGCGGAATGGTAATCGTGCGCGGTGCGATATTCGTTGAGCCGGTTGTACAAGGTCTTGAGGCTGAGTCCGAGGACTTCAGCGGCTTTCTTCTTGTTGCCATCGTAATAATCGAGCGTTGCGCAGATCAGCTGTCTTTCCGCCTCCGCGAGCGGTGTGCCGATTTCGAAGCGCAAGCCACGCTCCGCCGCCGGCAGTACCTTGATTTCGGCGTTTTGCTGAAGTAGGCCATCGAGCTCGATGACGTTGTCGGCCAGGATAAATGAGCGCTGCACGAGATTCTTGAGTTCGCGGACATTGCCGGGCCATGAATGCTCGCGCAGGGCTGCGAGCGCTCGCGCCGAAAAGCGCTTGTCGACATCGTCCTCGGCGTCGTTGAGAAGGCCGAGAAAATGTTGCGCCAGCAACTCGACGTCGTCACCGCGCTCGCGCAGCGGCGGGACCTCAATCGGGAACACCGACAGTCGATACAGCAAATCTTCGCGGAGCTGGCCCGCGGCAACGGCAGCTTGCGGATCCCGATTGGTGGCGGCAATGACGCGCACCTTGACTTTGATCTCCTGATCTCCTCCGACTCGCGAAAACGTTCCACTTTCCAGCACGCGCAGCAGCTTTACCTGCAACTCGGGGGCCATCTCGGTGATTTCGTCGAGCAGAACAGTGCCGCCGGCGGCGCGTTCGAAAAAACCCTTGTGCATGCGGTTGGCGCCGGTAAAGCTGCCGCGCTCATGGCCGAACAGTTCCGCCTCGATCAGATTCGGCGATACCGCGCCGCAGTTGATCGGGATGAAAACCTGCTCGCAACGTTTGCTGCGCTGGTGAATAGAGTTTGCGACCAATTCCTTGCCGGTGCCGCTCTCGCCCACAATCAGCACTGTAGCGTCGGTCGGGGCGACTTTGTCTATCGTCCGGTACAGACGCTGCATGGGCCGCGACATGCCATGGATTGCGCCGTAGCTTGTTTTCGTCGTGGGTCGGACGGCGACGGCCGCTCTCGGCATTGCAAAATCGAGGCTCCTGAACGGAAAGTTGATCAGATTTTCGTGGGGCACTGCAATGGCTTGGTCCATGTTTTCAGTTTCTCCCGAAGTGTTACGATGATGAAAGGTTGCTCCTAACAGCAATTAGGCGAATGCTAGTCCGATACGCAATTTGCCGTTATCGGCTCATAACTGATTTTGCTGTAGGCGGAATGGAGGTGGTTGTAGGCGTCGTCCTACAACCCGGGAGCGGGTTAGCAAAAGAAAAAACCCGAAGCTAACCCGTGGCGGACGAGCGGGCTTCCTCGTCCTGACTGGCTTTTGGCAGGGACACCGTGACCGTCGTTCCTTTGCCGGGCGCGCTCGCAACCGAAACATTGCCGAACAGATGGCGCGCGCGCTCGGTCATGCCGCGGATGCCGTTCGATGTCGGCTTGATGCGGTGTCCTTCCGAGAAACCGACGCCATCATCTGCGATCTGCAACAGATAGCCATCGGCGCGCTCCCGCCAAGTCACTATGACGTGACTGGCCTTCGCATGCCGGGTCACGTTGGTCAGCGCTTCCTGGAACACGCGGAAAAACGCGACCGCCAGTTCGTTCGGAACGACGCTATCCTCGGGTTCGGCATCGACCGAGCACGTCGTGCCGGTGCGCTTTTGATACTCCGCAGCCTGCCATTGCAGCGCGGCGACCAGACCGAGATCATCGAGCAAGGTTGGCCGCAACTCGCTCGAGATGCGCCGCATTGCATAAACCGCCGAATCGACGAGTTGCGACATCCCACGGATGCGCTCGACCAATAACCCCTGCGCGGGAGTCAGCCGTGGAATCAGCCACGCGATGTCCATTTTCAGAGCGGTCAGGGTGCCGCCAAGCTCATCGTGAATCTCGCGCGCAAGGTGCGATTTTTCTTCCTCGCGCACGGCTTGCAGGTGATGCGACAACGCGCGCAGTTGTTCGCGCGAATGCTCGACTTCGAGCTGCGCGCGCCGCCTCGCGGTGTCGTCGAACAGCACGCCATCCCACAGCGTTCTGCTGTCCTCGAGCGAAGTTGGCGAGGCTTTGACCGTGACCCACTTGATCTCCTTCAACTCGCGCTGGCGCGGCAACACGCGGCCATCCCACTGCCATTCGGTCATGTGCTGCGCGGCCTCCGCCAGACTACTCGTGAACCGCTCCCGGTCCTGCGGCGGCATCAGACCCAGCAAGGCCTCCGCGTCGGTCTTGACTGCCCCCGGGCCGATGCGAAAAAGTTGATAGACCTTGCGGCTGACGTAACGGAAATGAATGCTGGCGCCGTCGGTTTCCAGCTGAAATACCATGCCTGGGACATTGGAAGTCATCGCTTCGTAGCGCGCTTCGCTGCTGCGCAGCGCGATTTCGGCTGCGCGACGTTCGGTCATGTCGTAGCAGGCGCCTATATATCCGGTGAAGCGGCCGCGCTGATCGTAGAACGGCTGGCTGAAATCGAGCAGGGAACCGTAACTGCCGTCGGCGCGCCGCAACCGGTATTCGACCTCGAAGCCGGTGCGCTCCGTCAACACTTCGCCATGCGCCTGCATGCAACGCTCGCGGTCGTCGGGGTGCACGCCTTCGAGCCAGCCATCGCCCAGCTCCTGCTCAAGGCTACGCCCTGTAAAATCCAGCCACGCCCGATTGAAGTAATCGCACCTGCCGGACGCATCCGAACGCCGCACCGGATTCGGGAAGTCGCCAATCAGCTTCATGTAAAAATCGCGCGATTCGCGAATTTTCTGCTCGACGTTTTTCCGCTCCGTTACGTCACGCGTGATGACCGAGAAACCCTGCAGTTGACCTTGCTCATCGCGCATCGGCGTAATGACTTCGTCGGCGCAGAATTCGCCGCCATCGGCGGTCACCCGCAAGTCCTCGTCTTCGTAACGCCCCTGCGTCGCGGCAAGCTGCAGCGATCGCTCGGGCAGGGAACGCTCGATCTGTTCTTCAGTGAAGAAGATCGAAAAATGTTTGCCGAGGATGTCTTCGGCTGCGTAGCCCTTGGTCAGTTGCGCGCCTTCATTCCAGCTCGTAATCAGGCCATCGGTCGATAAGGTGTAGATCGCGTAATCGCGCACCACGCTGGAAATCAGGCGCGAACGCTGCTCTGCTTCACGCGCCGCGCGCTCGACGGCCACGCGTTGCCGCACTTCGTAGGCGAGCGCTTGATTCGAAATCGATAACTGGCGTGACCGCCGCCAGGCGGTCTGCAGCAGAAAAGCCATGAAAGCGAGCAGCGAAGCGAGACCGATCCCGGACGCCAGGGCCGCCTCCGGGATCGATGATTGGGTTTGCCGGACCGTTTCGTGGGTAGGCGTGACAGTTAATTGCCAGGCGCTATCGCCACCCTGGCTGAGCGGTATGGTTTCGGTCACCGCCCACGATCGCGCCAGCTTTTCGCCTGGCCCGGATGGATCGTAGATGATTTGATCGCCTTGCTTCAGGGTCGCAGCAAAGCCTGGAAACTGGTTTTTCAGGAGGCCGTCCAACAAGGGCTGCAAACGGAACACGCCGACGACAACGCCGGCAAGCGTCGCCTCTGCCGGATTGCCCGCTGCGCCATTGCCGCCGCCAGGCCGGTAAACCGGCGCGTAAACGTGCAACTCGCGACCGCCGCCGGCGAGATCAATCGATCCGGTCACGGCGACGTCGCGATGCGCCAACGCCGAATCGAGGGCGGCGCGATGGGCAGGATCGTCACTGAGAATCAGCCCGCTGGCCGCTTTGTCACCGCTTTCATCACCCGATGCGGGCTCGGCCCATTGCACGCGGAGGTCGTCATCAGCCCAATAAAGCGCAGTCAAGTCCGACAGATATTTGACATACTGGTTTGCTTCCGTGCGCCATTGCGCTTCGCTGGGCTGATAGATTTGCCAGCGCGCGGCAAAACGGCGCAGCGTCTCTGTGCGCGCTTGCACGTGCTCGGCAACGTCGCCGCGCATTGCGGCAGCGGTTCGAGCAACGGCCTGCTGTGCGTCGCCCGCTTCCTGGACGCGCAATGCCTGCCAGAGCAGAAGCGTGCAAATGAAAACCCCGAACCAGAGCGGGATCGGCGCCCACTTCCTCAACTCGATTCGCTCGGCCCCGGAAAAGATGTAGATGGTGAGGGAGAGACCGAGCGCGATGAATGCGATCGAAATCTCCAGTTCGGCGCCGCTGAAGCGCAGGCTGTCGTAAACGAAGCGGCTGCCGCTGACATGGGCGAACAGGGAAACCAGCGAGATCGCCAGCACGGCGGAGGCGGCGAGCGCGACGATGACGTCGGATGCGAGCTGTTCGCGCGCCGCTGCGAGTACCGCGACCATCGTGCCTATCAGGACAAGATTCAGTGCGGTCAGAAGTGAGATCGACGCAGCGTCGCCGGCCGTATCGGCGAAAAGGCTGCCGACAGAAAGCGCCGCCGGCAACTGCCAACCGGCGCCGAATTCGACCAGATGCACGCCGCCAAGGACGATGACAGCTACGGCAAGCGCGATGCTCAGGATTCGCGCGCGAAACGTGCACGACATCAGCGATGCACCGCCCAGCAACAGCCCGAGCGCGACGTGCGGCGGCATCCTGGACGCAACCGATTCCAACGCTTGCGCCCAGTTCATGTCGAAACGCGCCACCAGCGCCAGCGCCGCGTAGACCGCGACGACGAAGCCGGTAACGAACAGGAAGATCGCAGGCCGGGCGGGAAAATTCGGTCTGGTCATGCGCGGCGAATTGCTGGAAGTGCGCGGCCGCGAGGCGAGTGCCTCCGTAACGGACGCGCTGGCCGCGATGCGCTCGTCAGGGGTTCGCGAAGCCAAGGATTCATGCTCAAAAGTCTAATGATAGTTATGGGGAGGCCTTTATTCAACGGAATAAGGCGACCTGATGCTGCCGGCATCATTCAATTGAGGCTCAGTGCAAGCTATACGTTCCGTGAATCGTCCACGGATGCGAAGCGACGGTGTTTGATGTCGGTGTAAATTTTGCAAAGCTTTGTAAAACTCCTCTAAGCGGCTTACCGCTCGTCTATTGTTCGTCCTCGATATCGCGAAGCTTGCTGTGATCGATATTGCGTTCCGCTTCCCGGCTTTGGCGCATTAAGCGGCGCATCATCAGAGCGAAACCGATTGCGATAATCGCCAGCACCGCCAGCAGAACCCATAGTTCCTTGTTCATTTCTGCTCCTTTTTGTGTAGCCGCAAAACTGCTTCCATTACGCTATACTTCGACTGTCCCCCGAAAGGAGAGTGTCATGAGCATAATCAGATTGTTCTTATCGATATCCGCATTAGCGCTGATATCTGCCTGCGGCACGCTGGGTGCGGACAAGGAGGCTGATAGCGCCGCTGCCACCGGAACAGATTGTACCGATTGCGGGTTCATCGAATCGATCAATATCGCCGAGGGACGCGAAGGCATCGGGCTGAGCTCGGTACTCGGCGGAGCAGGAGGCGGCTTTGCCGGTGCGATCGGCAGCGAAAACGGCGATACGTCACAAACCGCAGCCACTGTCGCCGGCGCTTCGAGCAGTGCGATTTCCGGCCTGCAGGTGCAGCGTCGGGTCGGCAACAACAGTAATCTGTACCGGTTTTCGGTGCGCATGGATAACGGCAAGCGCCAAACCGTCGCGCTCGAAAGCCGCAGCGGATTCGAAGTCGGCGACCGCGTGAAGATTGTTGACGGTTCGATGGTCAAGACAGCGCCAGGAAAATAACTTCTCCAGTCAGCGAAAAAAAGAGCAGGCGAGCCTGCTCTTTTTTTTTATTTTCCCGCGCGTTTTCATCGGCATTTTTTGTTCGCGGCGCAATCGCCGGAAGTTCGGTGCTAAGCTTCGTCGCTGAATCCGGTGATCAGGCCGATGGCCTCAAGAAGTCAAGCCGGAGTTGCGATCGCAGTTGGCTCGATGACCCCTGAAATGTTTAGCGCGCAGCTATGAGCATCCCGGGCGCATGTAAAACCCCGGGTGGCGGACTTTCCGAATGGCTGACGCTCGGCATCGAAACCTCCTGCGATGAGACCGGCATCGCGCTCTACCACAGCCGCCGCGGCCTGCTGGCGCACAAGCTGTATTCGCAGGTGGCGCTGCACGCCGAATATGGCGGAGTGGTGCCCGAGCTCGCGTCGCGCGACCATATTCAGCGCGTGCTGCCACTGATCATGGCTTCGTTGCGGGAAGCATCGTGCGATCTCCATGACATCGGCTTGATTGCCTACACAGAAGGGCCGGGCCTGGCCGGCGCGCTGCTGGTCGGGGCCAGTGTGGCGCGCGGTCTTGCCTATGCGCTTGGCATAGCGGCGATCGGCGTCCACCATCTCGAAGGACACTTGTTGTCGCCGCTGTTGTCGTCGCCGGCGCCTAGGTTTCCGTTCGTCGCGCTGCTGGTCTCGGGCGGCCATAGTCAGTTGATGAAAGTCGCCGAGATCGGCGACTACACGCTCTTGGGTGACACGGTTGATGATGCGGCCGGAGAAGCGTTCGACAAAACCGCGCAGTTGCTGGGGCTCGGTTATCCTGGCGGCCCGGCGCTCGCCAGGCTGGCCGAAAGCGGCAATGCGCAACGCTTCAAGCTGCCGCGGCCGATGCTGAACAGCAATGATCTGAACTTCAGCTTCAGCGGCCTGAAAACAGCGGCGGCGACGCTGGTCCGAAATGAACGCAATCGAAATGAACGCAACAACGATGATGCAAGCTTACTAGCCGATATCGCCGCCTCTTTCGAAGTCGCGATCGCGGAGGTGCTGGTCGCAAAATCGATGGCCGCGCTCGAACAAACCGGGCTCAAGCGGCTGGTTGTCGCCGGTGGGGTAGGCGCAAACCAGCGCTTGCGCACGAGCCTGTCGGCAGCGGTTGAGCGGATTGCCGGCGAAGTCTATTATCCGCCGCTCGAATTCTGTACCGATAACGGCGCCATGATCGCACTGGCAGGTTCCCTGCGAGCGTCGCAGCCGCGGGAAGCGGGCGCGAGCGCGATCGAAAATCTGTCGTTCGCCGTCAAGCCGCGCTGGGATTTACAGGAAAACGCCGGGGATCGGCAGGGAGCCGTCGCGGGTTTTCAGGGAACCGGTGTTTAGCGGCACGCTCTGCCCGAACTGCTATCCCTTGGAAATGCCGCGAGGCGATCGCGCTCTGAGTTGCTCGATGTTCGCCTTGTGACGCCAAACCAGCAGAGCGGACATAAACAACACAATGACGCTGTACACGTGGAATCCAAACAGACCAAACGCCACTATCGGCGCAATCGTCGCCGCCGCAAGCGCGGCCAGTGCGGAAACCCGAAACAGCGACATTGCGATCAGCCAGGCAAACATCGCCGCAAGCCCCAGCCAGACGGATAATGCAAACAGAATGCCGCCCAGGGTGGCTACGCCTTTGCCGCCTTTGAAGCGCAGAAATAGCGGAAACAAATGGCCCAGGAACACGGCGAGAGCTGCACCGGCGACGGCCCAGGCCGCGTGAACGGGCGGCGCGTAGTTTAGCGCGAGGAACACGGCAAGCCATCCCTTTGCCATGTCGCCCAGCAGGGTCAGGGCCGCTGCCCATTTTTTTCCGCTGCGCAGTACGTTGGTCGCGCCCGGGTTGTGCGAACCGTAGGTGCGCGGATCGGGTAGGCGAAATGCGCGGCTGACCAGAACCGCAAATGGAATCGAACCGATCAGGTAGGCGAGCACGATGAGCGCGGCGATCATGAGCCCGAGTGCCCGCATCGGCCGCACCGCAACCGGACGCGAGCTTCGAAAAGGGAGCGGGACACCATCATGACGACGTCATCAACAGTCGATCGGGCCGAATCACTGAAGCGTAACGAGGTTGGGCATGGACATCATCTTCATCAGCGAACATAAATTCGAAACCCTGATCGGCATCTACGAATGGGAGCGCACAGTCCCGCAAACTATCCAACTCGATCTCGAAATCGCCGTTCCCGGCGGCCGATTCGCAGCGAGTGACGAAATCGGCGACACCATCGATTACGGCGCCGTCACACGTCGCATCGAAGAATCGTTACGGCAGCGGCATTTCCCGTTGCTGGAAGGAATGGCGGAACATGTCGCGAGTCTCGTCATCGACGAATTCAAGGCGCCGTGGGTGCGTGTGACTATCGCGAAACTGGGCATTATACGCGGCGTCAAAAAGGTCGGCGTCAGACTCGAACGCGGCCGGAAAATATAGCTGGAGTCGTTTCTGGAATACCTAGAATCGGATGCCTGGAGCCTGAAATCAGCCGCGCGGATGATGTTCCGCGTGCAGTTGCTTCAGCCGTTCGCGTGCGACATGGGTGTAAATCTGCGTCGTTGAAATGTCCGCATGCCCGAGCAGCAATTGGACAACGCGCAGGTCAGCGCCGTGATTGATCAGATGCGTGGCAAACGCGTGGCGCAGCGTATGCGGCGAAACCGAATGCAGACCGGAAAGTCGAGCGTACCGTTTGACCGCATACCAGAATGCCTGTCGCGTCATCGCCCCGCCGCGATTGGTCACGAACAAGGCATTATTCAATCTGCCACTGGACAAGCCGGGGCGGGCATCGATCAGATAGCGCCGAATCCATGAATGCGCCTCCGCGCCAAGCGGCACGAGGCGCTCCTTGCCGCCTTTTCCCGTCACGCGGACGATGCCCATGTCGAGCGCTACCTGGCCATGCGTCAACCCGATCAGCTCGGAGACGCGCAAGCCGGTCGCGTAGAGAGTCTCGAGCATGGCTCTGTCGCGAAGGCCGAGGGCGACGCCACAGTCAGGGGCGGCCAGCAGCCGCTCGACATCAGCTTCGGTAAGGCTTTTCGGCAGCGAGCGCGGTAACCTGGGCGCTACCACGCGCAGGCTTGGGTCGACATCGATTTTGCCGGCGCGCAATAGAAACTGGAAAAAACGTTTCGAACTGGAAAGCAGACGCCGCGTACTGCTCGGCTTGGCGCGCTGGTCGAATCGGGAAGCAATATAGGCGAGGAGATCGCTGTGCTCGGCCTCAATCAATGTTTTATGGCGCGCGTTCAGCCATGCTGCGAGCTGCCTGAGGTCGCGCCGGTAACTTTGCAGAGTGTTGCGCGACAAGCCGTCTTCCATCCACAAACCATCGCAGAATTCGTCGAGCAGGCGCTCGTCGCGCGGGTCTTCCCTGTTTGCCATGGGCACGGATATTCGATCGTTCCGGCTAAGCTGCGTCACCCCAGGGTGTGTTACTGCCCGGCGGCTTTCGAGGAAGATAACGCATCGGTTGGCCGCCGATACTGGGCGCGAAAGCTATCCAGAAGCTTGTTCTTGATGGCGACATCGCCGGGCGCTAGTTTCGCCGCCTGCCTGAGCGCATCGACCGCGCGCGGATAGTCCGCGAGATGGTCATAGCCGATGCCAAGGCAATGCCATCCTTGCGGATATTTGGGTTCGGCAAGGGTCCACTCGCGGCAGTGTTTGACCAGCCCTTTCCAGTCGCGCTTACCGCTCAGACGCTGCGCTTCGCGAACGAACTGTTCGGTCTGCGTCAAGGCGGCTTTCGTCTGGCTTCGCGGCTTGTCCGCAATAACAGCCGGCGCCGGGGGAGGCGCAACCTGATCGGAAAATTTTTCGATGAGCGGCTCGACGATATTGACGCTGACGACGCTGCCCACCTCATGAGCGGTCCGTTGCAAATGCTGCGTCGTGCTCAACAGCGGATTCATCCAGGTCATTCCATACAACCACAGCAGCAGCAGGGCGACGATGCCCGCTGCCGGTCCGTAGGTAAAGCCAAGTTCACCGTGAGTGACCAGGCAGTCGCCATCGAAATCCCATGACGTTTCTTTCATTCTGAGCAGGTACAGGCGCGCCTTGTCCGTTGCCACCAGATTCATCACCGGTATTCCGCACGCCGTCCCGCGCATCCATACGCGGAAGCAGCGTTTGACGACTTCCCATGGTCGTGCGCCCGGGCCTTCGCGCAAGGACGGATCACTCGCGCTGAAGCGCAAGTGCACATTGGTCAGCCATTTGCCCGGCGTAGCGCGAAAAGCATTCAAAAGCAGGATCTCGATCAACATCCACGACGCCGGGATCGCCATCACCGCGATCAGCGGGCTGGTCAGGAACAAGCGCACATCGGGCGCAATCAATCCGTGGTCTGCTGCGACGCGTAACAATGCGTCGGCCACGAGGCCCCAGAGGCCGTAATCGATAAGGCGCGCCGTGAGCCTTCGCCATGGCTTTTCGCCGCTGACAGGTTCTGCGACACGCTGGAATTTCGCGACCACCGGTTTCATCCAGCTGGTTGGGCTGATTGTCAGTGGCCTATCGGCACCGGGCTCGAGCGATGCTGTGGAGCGTGGCTGGTCCGCCGTTTGCGGTCTTGCAAGGCCGCGCTGCGTCTTGGCACCGGGCTTGTCGCCGTCGGCGCCGGGCCGTGCAAACGGGGCGAGATCGACCTTCGGCTGCGCTATCGTTGTCGGCGCCCGCGGCGAAAGCGTCTCAGTGCTTGAACCAGTAGTACTCTCGGTGGCGGAGCGTGTGCGCAGATTGTATTCGGCGAGACGCGCATCGTATTCGGCGCGTTTGTCGGCGCTGGTCAGGATGCTGCAGGCTTGATTGATGAAGCGCAGCGTTTCTTCGGCATCCCCCTGCAAATTACCGCGATGGTAATCCCTGACAAGTGCGCGCAGGGCCGCCTTGATTTCCGCTGGCGACGCGGTTTCATTGATAGCTAGCGTTTGATATAAAGAGGTTTGCAAAGAGTTTTTCGCTGGGTTTCGCTGGGTTCGGGCGCGGTGACCGGCGTTATGTTGGGCAAGAATGACGGTGGGTTCAATAGACAGCCGACGTACGGCTGGTGGGAGGCGGCGCGCGGACACGTTAGCGCCGAAGGCGCTGGTTTGCGGGAAGCGCGCCCTGGCCGAACCCGGATCACGGAGAGCGCAGCTTGGGGCGGAGCCGTGTTCGAAGGCGTCGCTCCCGCAACCGGCTGCTTCGCAGTAACGTGTCGCGGTCGGACTTTGCGTTGCGGGCAAGCTTTGCTAGAATACGAAGCTTTTATCCAGGAAACCCCGCATGCCGAGTGTGAGAGTCAAAGAAAACGAACCGTTCGAAGTCGCCATGCGCCGCTTCAAGCGATCGATCGAGAAAACCGGTCTCTTGACGGAATTGCGCGCCCGCGAATTTTACGAGAAACCGACGACCGAGCGTAAGCGCAAGCTGGCCGCCGCAGTCAAGCGCCATTACAAACGTTTGCGCAGCCAGTTGTTGCCGCCCAAGCTTTACTAGCAGTAATCCGCAAATCCCGTTCAGCCGCGCGCGGCACGCAATAGTCATGTCGATCAAACATCGCGTTACGGAAGAGATGAAAGCTGCAATGCGCGCCAAAGACGCGCCGCGTCTCTCCGCCATACGCCTGCTGCTTGCTGCTATCAAACAGCGCGAAATCGACGAACGAATCGAACTTTCCGACGCGGATGTCGTTGCGGTTATCGAGAAGATGTTGAAACAGGGCCGCGATTCGATCGCCCAGTTCGAAGCTGCCGGACGGCGGGATTTGGCCGACGTTGAGGCGTTCGAGAGCAGTGTTTTGATGTCCTATATGCCGGAGCCTCTATCCGGCGATGAAATCGCTGCGGAAGTATCGGGCGCACTGGCGGCAACCGGGGCCAAGACCATGCAGGACATGGGCAAGGTGATGGCGATTTTGAAGCCAGAACTTGCGGGTCGTGCGGATCAGGGCCAGGTTGCGGCAATCGTAAAAGCGCGCTTGGCGGGTTAAAGCTCATACCCTCGCGGGTCAGTAGCTCGCAGCGATTCAGGGCATGTAAGCTCTGCGCGCGCCGACCGCTTTTTTGCCGGTTCTCGGAAAAAAATATCCTATAATCAAAATTGGCCGGTGTTTTCTGGCCGGCGAATTTCGCAATCGCCGGCACTCTTTAGCGGCGCCCTAGATGATTCCCCAAAGCTTTATCCAAGACCTGTTGAGCCGCGTAGATATCGTCGACATCATCGAACGCGATCTGCCGCTTAAGCGGGCGGGCGCGAATCATCATGCTTGCTGCCCTTTCCATAACGAGAAAACCCCTTCTTTCAGCGTTAGCCAAACCAAGCAGTTCTATTACTGTTTCGGCTGCGGCGCCCATGGCAGCGCGGTCGGCTGGCTCATGGAATACTCGGGCCTCGGCTTCGTCGAAGCGGTCACGGAGCTTGCATCCGCCGTCGGCATGACAGTGCCAAGCGTCGTAGACGAAGACCGGGTTGCAGACAAGCACAAGGAATTACCCGAACTCATGCTCGGCGCCGCCCAGCACTATCGGCAGCAGCTGAAGCAATCTCCCACCGCTGTCGCCTACCTGAAGCAACGCGGGCTGACGGGTGAGATCGCGGCGCGCTACGGGCTCGGTTATGCGCCGGATTCCTGGCAGAACCTAAGCGGGGTGCTGCAGTACGACAGTGCCGACGCGCTCGATACCGGTCTCGTCATCGAAAGCGATAGCGGCCGGCGCTACGATCGCTTTCGCGATCGCATCATGTTTCCGATCCAGAACATGCGCGGCGCGATTATCGGCTTTGGCGGCCGCGTGCTGCCGCGCGATCGCGCGTCCGGCGATTCGCCCGAGACCGCCGGCGACGCTGCGCAGCCCAAGTACATGAATTCGCCGGAAACGCCGTTGTTCGAGAAAGGCCGTGAACTCTATGGCCTGTTTCAGGCGCGGCGGGCGGTACGTTCCGCCGGCCGCGTGCTGGTCGTCGAAGGTTATATGGACGTTGTCGCCCTCGCGCAGCACGGCATCGAGTACGCGGTCGCAACGCTCGGTACAGCGACCACGCCTATGCACGTGCAGAAATTGCTGCAGCAGTCCGACAACGTGGTTTTCTGTTTCGATGGCGATGAGGCCGGTCGGCGCGCGGCCTGGCGCGCGCTGCAAAACTGCCTGGCGCAATTGATCGATGGCAAGGAAATCGACTTTCTGTTCCTGCCCCAGGGCGAAGACCCGGACAGCTTCGTTCGCAAGCACGGCGCGGCCGAATTCGAGGCCGGATTCGCCTCGGCAATGCCGTTGCTCTCGTTTCTGGTGCGTGAGCTCAGTTCGGAGGTCAAGCTGCAAAGCGAGGAAGGCCGGGCGAAGCTGTTGCGTGACGCCAAACCTCTGGTGCGCCAAATTTCCGCGCCGATGCTGGGATTGATGCTGCGTAAACGGCTGGCTGGCCTCGGCGGCATCAGTCTGGCCGAACTCGACGCCCTGTATCAGATCAAATCGACGGTTCAGCTTCGCGCGCCGGGACGTTCGCCGCGAAAACGGCCATCCGTGGTGCGCACGCTGATCGAACTTCTGCTCTTCGAAGGCGAACTAGCGCGCTTTGCCGACTCGAAGGAAATCGATTCTGCCGCCAACCTCTGTTTGCCCGATATTGACTCTACCGAACTGCGGGTCTTGCGGGATTTGTTGGGATTTCTTGAAAGCGATGCGCATCGCCCCAATGTTGCCGCGGTAGCGGAATATTTTCGAGGCGAAGAAACAGGTCGGTGGCTGGCCGATTTCGGCTCTTCCGTGTTCGCATGGGAGGAAAAAAAGCTGGGTCAATCAGGCTTGGAGTCGGAATTCCAGGACGCATGGACACAGTTTCTGGAGCGCGTGCGCGAGGCCGGTATCGATCAGTTGCATGCGAAAAATCGCACCGAAGGCTGGAACGACGACGACAAGGCGCGCTATCGCCGATTACAGCAACGCCGCGCACGGACGACAGTCCCGGCGGAGTAAGAACCACGGCGCGCGGATCAATCAGCTATAATAGATTATTGCAATGCAACAATTTCGCGGAAAGGTTCATGGCCAAAGACAACGATAAGATCGATCTGCAAGATGATGCCGAAGCCCGGCGCATGCGTCTGAAGAATCTGATCGTGCTCGGCAAGGAACGCGGCTATCTGACGTACGCCGAGGTCAACGATCACCTGCCTGACGATATGCTCGATGCCGAGCAGATCGAAAACATCATCAGCATGATCAATGACATGGGCATTTCCGTCCATGATGAGGCGCCGGACGCCGAAGCCTTGCTGATGTCGGATGCGGCACCCGCGGTGCCTGATGAAGACGCAGCCGAGGAAGCGGAGGCCGCGCTCTCGACGGTCGATTCGGAGTTCGGCCGCACGACGGACCCAGTGCGCATGTATATGCGCGAAATGGGTTCGGTCGAACTGCTGACTCGCGAGGGCGAAATCGAAATCGCCAAGCGCATCGAAGATGGCCTGAAGCACATGATCCAGGCAATTTCGGCGTGTCCGACGACAATCGCCGAAATACTCGATCGCGTCGATCGTGTCGAGCGCGAAGAGATGCGCATCGACGAACTCGTGGACGGCCTGATGGATGCGGACCAGAACGACGTCATTACCGAAGAAGTGCCCGAAGATACGATGGCCGAGGAGCTCGAGGCCGAGGAAAACGACGCCGAGAACGATGCTGCGATCGCACTCGCCAACCTGATGCAGTTGAAAGCCGACGCCATGGAGCGCTTCGACGTGATTCGCGAGGCGTATGACAGGATGCTGAAATCGCTGGCCAGGAACGGCCCGCGCAGCAAGAGCTACCTCGCGATCCAGCGCAAGATTTCCGGCGAGCTGATGGGCATACGTTTCTCGGCCAAACAGGTTGAGGCGCTGTGCGACAGCCTGCGCCGGCTGGTCGACGAGATTCGCGGCCACGAGCGCGAGATCATGGATTTGTGCGTAAACCGCGCCGGCATGCCGCGTGCCCATTTCATCAAGAATTTCCCGGGCAACGAAAGCGACCTCGGCTGGGTCGCGCGCGAAGTCGCGTCGCGAAAAAATTACAGCGAAGCGTTGGGCCGCTTCGCACCCGCGATCGTCGAGCAGCAGGAATTGCTGCTCGAATTGCAGGCCAGGGTGGGCATCCCGATCAAGGATGTCAAAGAGATCAATCGCCAGATGTCGACCGGCGAGGCGAAAGCGCGCCGCGCAAAACGCGAGATGACGGAAGCGAATTTGCGCCTGGTCATCTCGATCGCGAAAAAATACACGAATCGCGGCCTCCAGTTCCTCGACCTGATCCAGGAAGGCAATATCGGCCTGATGAAAGCGGTCGACAAATTCGAATACCGGCGCGGCTACAAGTTTTCGACCTATGCCACGTGGTGGATACGGCAGGCGATCACGCGCTCGATCGCCGACCAGGCGCGCACCATTCGCATTCCGGTGCACATGATCGAAACCATCAACAAGATGAACCGGATTTCCCGGCAGATACTGCAAGAAACCGGCCTCGAGCCCGATCCGGCCGAGCTCGCTGAAAAGATGGAGATGCCGGAGGAAAAAATCCGCAAGATTCTGAAGATTTCGAAAGAGCCGATTTCGATGGAAACGCCGATCGGCGACGATGACGACTCGCATCTCGGCGATTTCATTGAAGACGCCTCGACTATGGCCCCGGTCGACGCGGCCGTTTATGCGAGTTTGCGCGATGCGACCAAGGATGTGCTCGACACCCTGACACCGCGCGAAGCCAAGGTGCTGCGCATGCGCTTTGGCATCGAGATGAACACCGACCACACACTCGAAGAAGTCGGTAAGCAATTCGACGTCACGCGCGAACGCATTCGCCAGATCGAAGCCAAAGCTTTGCGCAAACTGCGCCACCCGTCGCGCTCCGAGCGGCTGCGCAGTTTTCTCGACAACGAAGCCTGACTCACTCCGATCCAGCTTGAAGTAAATTAGGGTAAACAGGCCCTAGGCCGGCTAGCACCGGCCTTTTTCTGTTCGCCGGGCCTTTAGCTCAGTTGGTTAGAGCAGGGGACTCATAATCCCTTGGTCGCTGGTTCGAGTCCAGCAAGGCCCACCTCCTGCGCTTCCAGCAGACGACGGAACTTGAACAGGGTCGTGGCATCCGGCGCGGCCTCGCGGGCCAGATCAATGCCGACGAAACGGCGGATGGCCTGGCTGTCGTAGATCGCGTCTTCGATGCCTTCATCGGAAAGACCAAAACAGTTCTGGGTCACGTACATGCGCAACATGCGCTCCACGCCGATC
>JACDAM010000163.1 GCA_013695435.1 Burkholderiales bacterium
GCACGTAGAAGCATTGGGTGTCGTTAAGTTTCGCGTCAGTTCACTCGAAGGTCACGTAGCTGAGCTTCAGACTGACGTCCTTTTATCGTCAGAGCTGTTCAAATCACTTGCAGAGCAAAACGCGAAGCTAGCTCAGGCCGTCGAAGTCTTGCGCGCTCGCGCGCTGGTACGCTTTTTTGGCGGTGTGCTAATTGCGCTCGCTGCAATCTCAGGCTGGTTTCTTCCCCTCGCGAATTGAAGGGAATCGATCCCGGAATGCGCGTTGCTTTTTCCGGGCTACGTCGTCTATTCATGCTAGAACTCAAGCCGTACGCTGTTCAAACACCCGGAAGGAAGTGATCGTGCCTGCAAACCCTCGGAACTCACGGACCATCTGGGTCGGCGTTTGGCATGGAAAGCGTCGTGTCGTATTTGACCCGTCGATACAGCCCGACGACCCAGATTTCATGCTCCTCTACTTCGTTGAGGGCCATGCGCTCTGCGCAAGGAAACGCGCTGCCGAGCGAACGGCAGTAACCACTGTTGCCCATCCATATGATCGTGACTTTGCGTTAGCTCAATATGCCCTATGGCTTTCGGCAAACGCTGGCATTGCTGCCGACAAGACATCCCGCCATGAGTTTGAGATTGAGAATCCGCCGCCGCCGCGCAAGAAATGCCTCAGTGCGATGGCCAAGGGATTTGGTTCGACACTATTAACAAGTGCACGTATGTCGTAAATTCGGAAGGGCCGAATATCATCGAACGCTGCCCCTCGTGCACCGGACGGGACTTCGTTGATGATGTTCTTTAGCAGGGCGTAGCCAGGCTGAATGAAATGGAATCCGGGAAATCGATTCCCGGAATACGCTGCGCTTCTTCCGGGCTACGGCGGGTTATTCAGTCAACTTGCTTTTCACGATTTCGTTAAGCTGCGCGGGATTCGCGCGGCTTTGGGTCGCCTTCATCGCCTGACCGACAAAAAAGCCGAAGACTTTTTCCTTGCCGGCGCGGTAGTCGGCCGCCTGCGCAGGATTTTGCTCGATTATTCGGTCTACGATCGCTTCCAGTTCCCTGCTGTCTGAAATCTGCTTCAGGCCCTTTTTGGCGATAATGGCATCGGCATCGCCGCCTTCCTCCTGCTGCCACATCGCATTGAAAACGTCCTTGGCGATCTTGCCGGAAAGCGTTCCATCGGCTATACGTTGCAGCAAGCCGGCAAGCTGCCCGCTGTCGATTGGGCTCGCGCCGATTTCCAGATTCTCGCGATTCAGTTTGGCGCTCAGTTCACCGATTACCCAGTTGGCGATCAGCTTCTGTTGATCGGGCAAGCGCGCCAACGCCGCTTCGAAATAGGCGGCCATTCCGCGCGATGCAGTGAGAATGCCGGCGTCATAGGCCGATAAACCGAACTCGCGCGCATAACGCTCGCGCTTCGCCTGCGGCAGTTCGGGAAGCCGCGCGCGCGTCTCATCTATCCAATCATCGGAAACTTCGAGCGGCAGGAGGTCGGGATCGGGAAAATAGCGGTAATCGTGCGCGTCCTCTTTCGTGCGCATGGCGCGCGTCTCGTCTTTGTCCGGATCGTACAGCCGCGTCTGCTGAACGATGCCGCCGCCATCTTCGAGTATCTCTTTTTGCCGCGCCACTTCGTATTCGATGGCGCGTTCGAGAAAGCGGAACGAGTTGAGATTCTTGATTTCGCAACGCGTGCCGAGTTTGGCATCTCCTGCCTTGCGCAGCGAAACGTTTGCGTCGCAGCGGAATGATCCTTCCTGCATGTTGCCATCGCAAATGTCGAGAAAAGTCACCAGCGCATGCAGTGTTTTCGCGTAGGCGACAGCTTCTTCGGCGCTGCGCATATCGGGTTCGGAGACGATTTCGAGCAATGGCGTGCCGGCGCGATTCAGGTCGATGCCGGTGGCGCCGTGAAAATCCTCGTGCAGCGATTTGCCTGCATCCTCTTCGAGGTGGGCGCGCGTCAGGCGCACGGTTTTTTCGCGATCGGGAAACGTCAGCAGGACGAACCCTCCCTCGACTATCGGCAATTCGAACTGGCTGATCTGGTAGCCTTTTGGCAAATCCGGATAGAAATAATTTTTGCGGGCGAAAATCGAATGCCGGTTGATTCTGGCGCCGACCGCGAGCCCGAATTTGATCGCCTGCTGGACCGCGGCGCGATTCAAAACCGGCAGAACACCGGGAAGCGCCAGATCGACCGCGCACGCCTGGGTGTTGGGCTCGGCGCCGAATTGCGTGGACGCCGCCGAAAAAATTTTCGATTGCGTTTTAAGCTGGGCGTGGACTTCCAGCCCGATGACGATTTCCCAATTCATGGCGCTCCGCCCCTTACAACCGCCCCCACCCTAGCCCTCCCCCCGCTTGGGGGGAGGGGATATTCGGGGGTATTTTTGATGCCAAGGCTACGCTATCCTCGGGCATGCGCAGGTGCCAATCCGTCGCCTGCTGATACTGGTGCGCGACGTCTAGCAT
>JACDAM010000164.1 GCA_013695435.1 Burkholderiales bacterium
GCTCATGGGTGCTCGCTAGACCGCACGCGTTGAAAGCAGGGCGAGGGCGACCAGACCCGCACCAAATGTACCCAGGAGCGCAACGAACGCCGTCACGAAGCCGACAAGCCCCCGGCGTTCCTTGCGACGCTGCGATTCGCTGAGAATCATCGACACCGTGCCCAATACCGGCAGCCCGGTGACCGCCCGAAGCGAGCGCAAGTCGAAGAAGGTCGGCCAGATCCGGCTGACCAGAAAACTGGCGACGATACCCGCAGCCAGCGCGCCCAACAGCGCCATCGGAAAGAGCAACGCCCGGTTCGGTGCGACTGGTTGCGGTGATACGCGAGGAGGATCGATCAAGCGAAAGTCAGCGACCCCGGTGCTCGCCTCCATTTCGCCGGAAATCTCGGCCGACTCTCGGCGCGAAACCAGACCATCGTAGTTCCTTTTGTGCACCTCGTAATCGCGGTTCAACTGCGCGAATTCGATCTCGACCTCAGGCACCAACTTGGCCGCCTCTTTGAGCCGCGCGTAGCGCCCCTCGTATTCGGCGACGCGCGTCGTAAGCGAGGCCACCGTCGCCTCAGCTTCTCCAAGGGACACCTTCAACTGTTGGTAAACGGGGTTGGAATTGATCGACGCGACAGCTCGAGCGCTCGCGGGCTTCTTGCGCGCCGCAAGCTCGGCTCGTCGCTGGTCCTCGAGGCCCTCGATGATGCGCTTGGCGCCGACAACGTCGGGATGCTCGTCGGTGAAGCGTTGCCGCAGCGAATCCAGGTTGCGCTTCAGCGCCTCGACTCTTCCGTCGATTTCTGGGACGGCGGTAGCATTGGCTTGCTCCGGCGGCTCCGGTAACAGCACCGGCTCCTCGCCCGCGACTTGGCGCTTGAGCGCATCACGCGAGTTTTCCGCCTCGCGCAGCCCAAGCCTCGCCTGGGAGAGTGCGCTCGACACATCGCCAATCCGGCTATAGTAGTCCTTGCCATCCGCGGTGGAGAGCTCCAGGTTGCGAAGCCGGAATTGCTTCACCCGGTTCTCAGCCTCTTCTAGCTTTTTCTCGTATATCTTGATCTGATCTTCAATGAATTTTTTGGCGGACTCGGAATCCTTGCGTTTACCGCCCAAGCTCGATTCGACAAAGATAGAAAGAAACGATTGCACGACTCTCTTGGCTTTTTCCGGATCGGGGTCGCGGAACGCGAGTGTGTATAGATTGTCGCGGCCAGCGCCCGAAATCTGCAGCGTTCTGATCAGGCTATCGATCATCTGCTCCTGGTCTTCCTTGGACTTCAGGCCCAGGTCGAGGTCGGCCATGCGAATCAACTTTTCCACGTTCGGACGGCTGATCAGCGTGCGCGAAAGCATCGAGATCTGCTGGTCGACATTGGCGGGAATCGCAAGGCCCGACATCAGCGGTGTCAACACCGACTGCGTATCGACGAAGATGCGTGCCGATGCTTCGTATTTATCCGGGGTGCGCACGATCATGATGACGGCGGCGATGGCGACGACCCACGCGACGAGCAGCCCGATCCACCGCCGCCGCCACATCCCGCGCAGGATCGAAACCCCTTGGCTGATGACTTCATCCATTGCGAACTATGCCTCGTTGTGCGTTGTGCGTTGCGCTGGCGCAAGCTTTCCGTAACTCGCGCGCCACTCGACGCAAAGGTTAAGTGTCAGAAAAAGCTCTGCGGGATGATCAGGACGTCACCCGGCTTCATCTCGACGTTGGCCGATACATCGCCGCGCTTTAAGAGATCCCTGACCCGTACTGCATATTGCTTGTTGCCGTCCGTGGTGCGCAGGATAGTTGCGCCGTTGCCGTCGGCGAAGTCGGTGATGCCGCCAACGGCGATCATTACGTCGAGAAGGGTCATCTTTTGCCGATAGGCCAATGCTTGCGGTTTCGCCGCTTCGCCCACGACGCGGACTTGCTCGCTATAGGGACCGACAAAGTTAGTCACGATCACCGTAACGACCGGGTCGCGGATATATTTCGAGAGCGCCTTTTCAATATCGCGGGCAAGCGTTGTCGCGTCGCGTCCCAGCGCCGGCAAATCCTCGACCAGGGCCGTCGTAATTTTGCCATCTGGGCGTACCGGGACTGAAATTGAAATCTCGGGGTTGCGCCAAACCAGAATGTTGATCGTGTCGCCGGGGCCGATGAGGTAGTTGTAGTCAGGCGAGGCCGCGGTCGTCGGAGCGGGTGGATAAGGCGTCGCGCAACCCGCGGCGAAAACGACGAGGCATAGCAGAGATAGCAGGCGAAAGCAGACGCGAGCACTCATGGTTTCAGCATTATTCATAAATTCTCCCTCGAGCGAAGGCAAAGCGAGAAGCGTGCCAAATTCCGGCGGAACGCAAGGATAGCGAACTTTAACGAAACCGCAACGATTAACCGAACAAATGCCGTTGTTTTCCGACAGGCGTAGATCTTCGCGACACATGCAAACATCATGTGGCGGTTAAAAGGTCAGATTGTCGTGTGCAACTCGGGTCCGAATCCTACAACGTCCGCATTGCATATTTGTTGACGCGAGCGCGCTTGCAAATTCGGCCGGCGGGTGAGTGATCCGCCTTATGAGCCCGCGAATCGACCGAGCGCGCAGCAGGTATTGCTCGTCCAGCGACAATACTGGGGTGGCTGATGGGACTCGAACCCACGACAACCGGAATCACAATCCGGGACTCTACCAACTGAGCTACAGCCACCATTGATTCGCCGCGAGGCGCGTGCTCGTACCTTGTCAAGTCTGGCGCGCCCGACAGGACTTGAACCTGTTACCCCCGGCTTAGAAGGCCGGTGCTCTATCCAAATGAGCTACGGGCGCCTGTCGGATCGAGACATTCGCGCCATGTCCCATAAAACTGCAAAACGCGCGGCCTAGCCAATCATGGTCGGGGTGGAGAGATTTGAACTCCCGACATCTTGCTCCCAAAGCAAGCGCGCTACCAGGCTGCGCTACACCCCGAGGACCCGGATTATGCCATCCCTGATTCAGCGCGCGCAAACGCACGATAACAAGGGCCGGCCGGCGGCGACTATCACGTTTCGGGCTTCAATTGCGGGAACAGAATCACGTCGCGTATAGACGCTGAGTTCGTGAACAGCATGACCAGGCGATCGACGCCGATG
>JACDAM010000165.1 GCA_013695435.1 Burkholderiales bacterium
GAAGTTCGTGTTGGTCTGGAACCAGAGTCGGTCGTGAAAATAGTGGACTTCCGAAACTGCAAGCGGCCCGGTTCGAATCGACTCGACATACTGTGCGAAGCGCCGCGGATGCAGGTAATCCGTAAGAGTCGCAATTCCTCCGGGCACGAGCACGCGGCTCACCTGATTCAGCGCGACCATGCTGTCCTCTGCCGAAAGCTCCCAGCCCTCAAAGCCATCGCAGCAGAGCACGACCGCGAACGAAGCTTCGGGGAAGCGCAGCGCACGCGCATCGCCGAGCTTTACGACCGGCGCGAATTGCCCCTGCCTCAGGCTTATCCTTGCCAGCCGATCCTGCGTCTTTCTCACCGCTGTGGCCGATAAATCTATCGCACACACGTTCAATCCGACGCCAACCAGATGTGCGGTCAGTTGGCCCAAGCTGCAGCCTGCGTCCAACACAAGTTTGCCGGATTTCACGTACCTTCCGACTTGCGCCACAACCCAATCGTGACGCAATCCTTCAGCCGCTTGGGTGCTGTAATCCCAAGGCTCCGCATCGGTTTTGTGTTTATGCTCGAAATCGGTTCGGGTTTTGGATAGATCACGCATGAGTCCGCCTTGAATCTTGCCGCCGTTATGGCCGCTGCGTGATCTCGTGACGCTCGGCATGCAAAGCCGGCGGGGCGGGCACGAAGTCGGCGTCCGCCAGCGCGGCTTCAAACATCCGTGCGACGCGCAAGGCGCAAAAGCGGCCGGCGTGGCGGTGTGCCTGGCGTCCCATTTCGCTCCTGAGCACGTCGTTGCACGTCAGTGCGAGAATCTGCTGAGCGAGCGCGTAAGCGTCGCCCGCCGGAACAAGATGACCGCTCGTGCCCGGCCGCAGCGTTTCGGCCAACCCACCGCTATCGCTGCATACGACAGGAACGCCGCAGGCCTGCGCTTCAGCCGAAATGCGTCCGAAGGTTTCGAGACTGAGCGACGGCACGGCCAGCAGATCCAAGCCCGGCAAAACGGCGGACAAATCGCTCTCATAGGACAGCAGGGCATGCCTGCGCGCATACGCGGATGCCTGTATCTTTCCGGACAAACGCTCCAGCGCCGGCCCCTCGCCGATCCATACCGCACGCAGTCGCGCCACGCGCCGCATTGCCAGGGTCAGCGCCTGCTCCAATACGAAGATCCCTTTTTCGGGGGCCGGGCGTCCGGCGAAGCCGACGATGATGTCGTGTGAACTGCTGTCGATCCGATTGCGAAACGCATTCCGGCACTCCGCGCTCGGGCAAAAACGCGCGAGATCGATGGGGTTGTAAAGCACCTTGAGGTGCGTCGCCAGCGCGCCATCGCGCGCCAGTTTTGCGCGCTGATAGTTGGACACGACAAAGAAGCGGTCGGCCAGGCGCGGAATCCATCGACGCGTGACTGCCTTCGAGATCGACGCCAAATGCCTAAAAAGCGCGACGCGCACGCCCGTACTCCGGCCCACGACGACGAGCGGCCAATAAAGCCTGGAGTCGTTGCTGATCAGCCAATCCGGTCGGAAATCCCTGATCGCTGCATACAGGCGCTTCATCAGTCGCGGATCGAAGCCGCCGCGGAAAACGATGGCTTCGGTTGCGATGCCGGCGTTTTCGAATGCGCCGGCAAGCCAGGTTCCGTCCCGAATCAGCGCGCGCACATCGTGGCCGATATCGCGCATCGCACAGGTAAGTGCGACGGCGTGATGCTCGGTGCCGCCGATTCCGCGGCTGGCGTCAATAAACAGCAGCTTCACGATTGACCTTTGCGCCACGCAGGTTCTCGTAGCCTGTCGTGATCTGCAGCACGAAACGCAACCAGCCGCGCTCACCGTTTACGCAGATCCGCTTCAGGGTGTGCAGGTCGTCCGGGGCCGATGCGAAGCCGCGCTTTGTCGTGACCGCCGACACATAACCGCTTGCGCGCACCGCGCGTACGCAGTCGGCGTCGAAATCGCCGTACGGGTAGCAAAAATGTTCGATCGGACGGGAGAACGTTGCTTCGAGCATGCGTTTCGAGCGTTCGATCTTGAGCAGCTGTTCGGCGCCGCTGATTCGCGTCAAATACGGGTGGTTCAGGGTATGCGAGCCGATATCCATGCCGGCCGCCAACCAACGCTCGACATCGCCTGGATTCATCAGCGCCTTGCGCACTTCCCAGTGCACGGTGTCCCAGCGGTTGTAGCGGCCCAGCTCGGCAGCGACCAGAAAGCAGGTCGCGCTGAAACCAAAGCGCCGCAGCACGGGCAGCGCGTGCGTCAGGGTGTCGCGATAGCCGTCGTCGAAGGTCAGGATGACGATGCGGCCGCTCTTGTTTCCCGCAAGATACGGCAAGCCTTCGCGCAGCGAGACGCCGCGGTAGCCGAGCGCCGCCAGCGTGCGCATCTGTAGCGCAAACCGCCACGGCGCGAGGTAGAGGCGCCGATTAAGCGCCAAGCGCGGCATCGGTGCGACGTTGTGATAAGCGAGAATCGGATAAGGCATCGTTGCGAATCAGTGGAAATCGCGGACTTGCCGGAAAGCGCGGACGCGATGGCAGCGGCGACGCAACTGCTCGAAGCTTGCAATCGGCGGCAGGGCCGTGATCCGATGCGTCGTCATCGGGCTGCGTCCCACAGTTGATCGAGCGTTTCGGTCGCCGCTTGACGAACGAATGCGGTTTCGTCGGTTTGCGCCTGCTGCAGCAGCGCGATCGCAATCTTCCCGTCGATATCGCCCAACGCGTTCACTGCCGCCTCACGGATACGGGGATTGCGGTCGCGCAGCGCAACGGCCAGCGCACCGACGGAGTCCGCGCCGCCGATCTCGGCCAGCGACTCGATGGCCGCTTGTTGGACGTCGACGTCGCTGTCCGTCAGTGCTTGTGCCAGGGCCGCGAGCGCGCTCGCACCGCCTGCCTGGCCAAGCGCAATGGCTGCGTGTTCCCGGCTTTCGCTCGCGCCACTTTTCAGCGCTGCTCGCAGCGCCGCGACGTCGATCTGTGCGCGCGCCGTCCTCCCGCTTACTTTCGCCGGCAGCGCGAGCTGGGCCAGGTGCTTTTCGCCTGGCGCGGGCAGCAGCCACAGCCTTTCCAGGAGGGCATCGGCCGATGCGCGTTTTCCGGTGATCGGCGATTTCCATTCGAGAACCGAGCTGCGGTCCTTGAGGATGGTCAATAAAGCCTCCGCGAGCGGGAGCTGATTGAATTCCAGGCTCACCCTCCGCCCGGTTGCCGCATACGGCATCACAGTGAAATCAGCCTGTCGCGACACCTCATCCAGCAGTTCGAGCAATGCGACGTCGCGCACCTTCACGCTGAGCAAACCTGCGTCGAAATGCACGATGTTGGGTACCATGCTGAAGCCTGCACCGGCCCTTGCCGCGGCGAAATCGTTCGCGGACGCATCGTGCGCGGACAGCACCACGAGCAGGCTGGCGATAAGGCTCGCCACGTGAACAGTCGGCAAGATTTCCTCCGTTTCCTGGTTTTCACTTTCCGATCGCAGTCACGCCGGATTGAAGCCACGGCGCCACAGTGCGCAAGGTCGATCGGCAGATGTTTTCCCGGATACTATTCGGGCAAGCTGACCGCAGGCTTGTCGGAACATGAGCATTTGGCAACGTTGGGCCGAAACGGCCAGTTCGCCATGGACAAACGGCATACGAGACGCATAAAGTGATGTCGCGGCCTGTGCGCAGGAACCGTTTCAGCCGGGCTGCGGCCTATGCGTTTGGCATGCTCCATAAGGAGAGGGTTTTGCGATGCGCCTGCTTTTTGTCGAAGATGACTTGCGGATCGTTTCCTTCGTCGTCAAGGGACTGAAGGAGGCTGGCTTCGTGGTGACGCACGCGGCCGATGGCCACAGCGGGCTGGAATTGGCGCTCGATGGGTCTTATGACGCCGCCATCATCGACATCATGCTTCCCAGAATGGACGGGCTCGCGCTGATCGAGGAAGTGCGCCGGCGACGCATCCGGCTGCCGGTCATTATCTTGAGCGCCAAACGCACGGTCGATGAGCGCGTGCAAGGGCTGCAAGCCGGAGGCGACGATTACCTGACCAAGCCGTTCGCTTTTTCCGAGTTGCTGGCGCGCATTCACGCCTTGATTCGGCGCGCCAACAACACGCCCGAGCCGACCGGCATTACGGTCGGCGATCTGCATATCGATCTGCTCGCGCGTTTCGTGACTCGCGGCAGCAAGAAGATCGACCTGCAGCCCAGGGAATTTTGCGTGCTCGAATATCTGGCGCGCAACGCCGGACGCATCGTTTCCAAAACCATGATCATGGAACGCGTCTGGGACTACAACTTCGACCCGCAAACCAACGTTGTGGAGTCCAGAATCTGCCGCTTGCGCGACAAGATCGACAAGGGCTTCGCCAAGCCGCTGATCCATACAGTACGGGGAATGGGCTATGTTCTCAGAGAAAATTCCTAAGCTCGGGCAGACGCTCGCGCTGCGCCTGACGATCTGGTACGCCGCGATCTTTGCGGTCTCATCCGTGCTTGCTTTCGCGTTTGCCTACGCGCTGATCGCCGCTTTCGTCGCCGAGCGCACCGATGAGGATATGCAGGAGGATATCGGCGAGTTCGCCACGATGTTCCGGCAGGAAGGGATGGAGCGCGTCAGAAAGGAGATCGCGCTCGACACGCAGGGGAAGGAAGCAGAGAAAGTTTTCTTCCGCCTGTGGAGCAGCGATGGTCGTCAACTCGCGGCCAGCGAATTATCGGCCTGGCCCGACTTGGCAAGCGTGCCGGAAAAGGCTCTGCGCAATATCGATGACGGCGGGGCAGCGGCATCGAACACGCTTAAACTGCCGTCGCGCGAGGACCGTGTGCGCACGGTGATCGGGAGCCTCGGGCCAGGCATTACGCTCGAGATCGGACAATCGCTTGAGGACGATGAAGAGTTCCTCGCCGAAATCCTGCGCGGATTTCTGCTGACCTTATCGGTAGTGCTGGTTTTCGGCGGACCTATCGGATGGTTCATGGCGCGGCGGGCGCTGCGCGGCGTGAAAGAAGTCACACGCACCGCGAACGAAATCGCCGAGGGAGCACTGGACCGGCGCGTTCCGGTTGGATCGCAAGGCGACGAACTCGACCATCTGGCGCGCACCTTCAACACCATGCTCGATCGCATCGAGGCGCTGATCCTCGGCATGCGCGACATGTCCGACAATCTCGCGCACGATCTTCGCAGCCCGCTGGCGCGCATTCGCGCTTCCGCCGAAATGAGCCTGTCGAACATCGAGGCCAACGCGGGGCGCGAATCATTGGCGGTCAACACTATCGAGGAGTGCGATCGCCTGCTGGCGATGCTCAATACCACGCTGGACATTGCCGAGGCCGATTCCGGCGCCGCCAAGCTGAACCTGAGCCGCGTCGATCTCGCCGAGATTGTGCTTACCGCCAGCGAGTTGTTTCAAACGTTCGCCGAAGATAACCGAATCAGCCTGGTGACCAGCGTTCCCGAACACTGTCATATGCAGGGCGATCGGCAGCGGCTGCAGCGGGTGATCGCGAATTTGCTCGACAACGCGTTCAAGTACACGCCGGTGGGCGGCCAGGTTCGGATCGCTCTCACCGAACAGGGCGGGCGCGTATCCCTGACCATCGAGGACACGGGCATAGGCATAGCGGCCGATGATCTACCGCGAATCTTTCAGCGCTTCTACCGCTGCGATCGCAGCCGTTCGCAACGCGGAATAGGCCTCGGACTCAACCTGGCGCTCGCGTTTGTGCGTGCCCACGGCGGCGACATCACAGCCACCAGCACGCAAGGTGTGGGCAGCGTGTTCACCGTCGTCCTGTCGCAATCGCCTGGCGGCTCGCCGCAGCCGTCGCAGCGTTCCTGGGCACGATCCGAAAAGGTCTACGCCGGCACGTAGTCGACGCCCTCGGGCAGAGCCCTTCTCGTCTGGATTTAACGAGAATCGGGTAAATGCCTCACAGGTTTTTCCCCACCGCAATCTCCGATTCAGCCGCCGGTAAATACGTCTTCGTACCTGTTGTCGCGCATCGGCTTGCGCATTACCAATCGCTAATGATCCGACCATCTTGTGCTCATGTTGGCCGCTTAGTCTAAGCATGCCTGGTCGATGCCTTGCCAAGCGACCGGGCGACCGAATCATTAACCGACAGGAGCATAGCCATGATCAGAAACAGATGGACCACGGTTTCAGCAATGCTGATCGCGCTTTTTTTGGGAGCCGCCGCGCCGCCGGCCTGGGCGCAAGATTTGGATGAGGACGACGACGAGCCGAAAGTGGTCCCGCTCAAGGACGCGCGCCTGAAGATTGAACTCAACTCCACAGATCAGGACGCCGGCATACAGGCGTTCATCGATGCCGATCCATGGAAGAACATGAACATCTTCGATCCTTCGGGCAGGCTGATATTTCGCGCCACCAGTCGCGGCAGCCTCGCCAAACAGGGCGCGACGGAGTTGTTTCTCGAGAGCGGCGAGCCGAACTTCAGTGAGGTGCCGCTGGCTGAGTTTCTCAAGCGCTTCCCGGAAGGCGACTATCGAATCATCGGCAAAGGAATCAAGGGAGAGGAACTTGTGGGCACCGCGAAATTCACGCATAAGCTGGCCGCTGGACCCGTGCTCGTTTCACCCGAGGAAGATGCCGTAGTGGATCCCGACAATCTTGTCGTCAAGTGGAATTCCGTCGGCGCGGCAGACGGCAGCCCGATCGTCGGCTATCAGGTGCTCGTCGTCAAACCCGATTCCGGCATTCCGGCGATACCGAAAGTCATCCTCGACGTGACAATGCCGCCGACTGCCACAAGCATGGCCGTTCCGCCCGGATTTCTGCTCCCGGGTTCCGCGTATGAATGGGAAATTCTCGCCATCGAATCGGGCGGCAATCAAACACTTTCAGTCGGTCACTTCAAAACTCCGTAGTTGTTGGCGCAGCTTCGCGGTCGGGAGTCGTCTAAGACTCCCGACCTTCCTTAGCGCACATTCAGAGACACGTTATCCGGGCGTATTCTCGCCGCCTGAAAGCGCGTGTTGCTGATCGTCATTCGGTAAGCTGGTCAGCCATTTTCAGGAACAGCAAGAGCGTCATCTGTTCGACGTACTCGAAGCACGAAAGCCCGGCATCCTGAAGCGCCCCGGCATAGCTCCATGCGCGTTTGCCGATTTGGGATGTGTCCATGCAGTCAGGCGGCCGTCTGTTTGAGAAATGCCGCCGGCGAAAGCGCGCGCACCGGCGAGCGGCGAAAGTCGGAAACGTTGCGAGTCACGATTGTGTCCGCGCCCCACGCCAGCGCCGAGGCGACTTGAAACGCATCCTCGATGTTGGATACCGGCAGCGTGAGCGCTCGGCGCGCATCGGCGGTCGCGACCGGAGCTACCT
>JACDAM010000166.1 GCA_013695435.1 Burkholderiales bacterium
CAGAATAATTTGACCCGCCGCCCACTGCTGCCGATGATACGCTGGAGCGCGATACTCGCCGGTCTCGTAGTCGGCCTCGCCACGCATATGCTGCTGACTTTGCTCGGCGTTGCGGCAGGGCTCACGGCGGTCGATCCGATGGCGCAGGACGCAGTCGGCAACATTCCCGTCGCCGCCGGCATCTGGAATGGTCTCAGCATGCTGGTTGCTGCTTTCGTTGGCGGGTTTATCGCCGCGCGCATGTGCGGTTTATCGCGCCTCAGCGATGGTTTGCTGCACGGGTTCGTGTCGTGGGGCGCCACGACCTTGCTATTGGCCTATTTGACTACGACAGCCGTCACCGGCGCGATCGGCAGCGCGTTTGGCTTTATCGGTCAAAGCGTGCAGACGATAGGTCAGACCGTTGCCGAACCCGGTACGCCGGCCGATGTGAACTTGCCCGACTCTTTGGCGGCCGCTTTGGGTTCGCTGATCAAGGGGACCGATAATCCCGGCGCCGGGGAGATCACCACCGACTCGTTGGCCGAGGTGCAAAGGTTGCTGCGCGCCGGGAACCGTCAGGGCGCAATCGACGTGATGGTCAAGCAGATGGGATTTTCGCAGGAACGCGCGAATCAGGTCGCCACCCAAGCCACGACTTTGCTCGGGAAAGCGACGCCGCAACAGGCGCGCGAGACCGCCGATCAAGCCGTATCCACCCTGGCAAAAGCTTCCTGGTGGCTGTTCTTCGGGATACTGCTGTCGATGGTGCTCGGAATTGCCGGCGGCGCGGTCGGCGTGAGGTCGTTGCGCCGGCGTAGCCACACCGGACAGGGAACGCTGCGCGCGATGAGCTGATCTGAAGGTTTCGACTGGGCGATGCCGCTTTACTTCGCGGCATCGCTTCTTGAACGACGATCCACGGCTGGCTTGCCGGCTGCTTTCAGCAACACCACCACCGCACCGCTTCCACCGTCGACTCCGCGCGCCTGACAGAAGGCGAGTATCTCGTTTCGCTGCATCAGCCAGTTTGCAACTTTCTGCTTGAGTACCGGCTCCCGGTTTTTCGAGCGCAAGCCCTTGCCGTGGATGATGCGCACGCAACGCGCATCGCGGCGTGTGCACGCGTTCAGAAATTCGCCGAGCAAGGGACGCGCGGCGGCAACCGTCAGACCGTGCAGATCGAGTTCATCCTGGATCACCCAATGACCGCGCCGTAGCGCGCGCAGTACCTGCCGCGAGATGCCGTCTCGCACATAGGCGAGCGCTTCCCCGGTTTCGAGCAGCGCGTCCAGCGGAATATGATCGCTGAGGCTATCGGCCAGCGCTTCGCGCTCATCGCGCAGGCGCTGCTGTGGAATCGGCTTGGGCGGGCGGCGCGCGTGCAACACCCGGGCCGTACTGCCCAGCGGCCGAACGTCGCCGACCGACTCACGGAACAGATCGCTGTCCTCGGCGGGGGAGGGCGCTTCGCGCGTTGCGGGAATTAATGGAGGACGCTTGCGCATGGGACGGATTCAGACTGAACCGCGATTTTGAATTTTTCATCCACTGCCTGTTCCTCCATCGGGAGACGAAACCAGAGATAAGCGCAGGTTGGGGTGCGTAAGCTCCCTGACCTGCGGATTTTCGGGTACTTGCGCGCCTGACCCGCGCATCTGCGAGACAAACCCCGATCGGGAGAGGAACCAGAGATTTCGCGAGCAAGATTGGAACAACTCAAGCCGTCGTCTGCGACATCGCAGGCGTTCCCTGGTGCGCCTGCGTTCCCAGCGTTTCATCCAGGTATTTTTCGGCATCGAGCGCGGCCATGCAGCCGCTGCCGGCGCTCGTCACCGCTTGCCGATAAACGTGATCCTGCACATCGCCCGCAGCGAATACGCCGGGCACGCCGGTCGCTGTCGCGTCGCCGCTGTCGCCGCACCTCGTGACGATATAACCGTTTCTCATATCGACTTGACCGGCGAAGATTTCGGTATTTGGCCGGTGCCCGATCGCGATGAACACACCTTGCAATGGCTTCTCCTGAGCCTGCCCGGACTTGACTTCCTTGATGCGTATGCCGGTGACACCGCTGTCGTCGCCGAGAACTTCGTCGAGCACATGGTTCCAGAGCACGCTCACGTTGCCGCCGCCGGCGGTTTTCTTCAGCAGACGATCGACCAGAATCGCCTCGGCGCGAAAGCGGTCGCGGCGATGGATGACAGTCACATGCTGCGCGATATTGGACAGATAAAGCGCCTCCTCGACAGCGGTATTTCCGCCGCCGACGACCGCCACGTCTTGTCCCCTGTAGAAAAATCCGTCGCAGGTCGCGCAGCCCGACACGCCTTTGCCCATGAATGCCTGCTCCGACGGCAAGCCCAGATACATCGCCGACGCGCCGGTAGCGATAATCAGCGCATCGCAGGTATACGTTCCCGAATCACCGATCAGCGTAAAGGGTTTTTGCTTGAGCCGGGCGGTATGAATGTGATCGAACACGACCTCGGTTTCGAAACGCTCCGCGTGTTTCAGGAAGCGCTCCATCAATTCGGGGCCTTGCACGCCCATTACGTCGGCCGGCCAGTTATCGACATCGGTCGTCGTCGTCAGTTGTCCGCCCTGGGCGAGGCCGGTGATGAGCACCGGTTTGAGATTGGCGCGTGCGGCATAAACCGCCGCCGTGTAGCCTGCCGGACCCGAACCGAGTATCAAAAGGCGAGCATGTTTATCGGGTTTTTGCATGGTAGAGGTGTTTTTCGGTCAAGATGCGAGGTTTATTGGGGCGGAACGGGAATTTAACAGTCCCCCGCCCGGCTGTCGAATGCGCTCCTCCAGAATGACCCGGCGCTTGCGCGAGTCGTCCGCGCGGCGGGAGTAAGGCGATTTCGGCGCAACGACGGCCGGCTTGTGCCCGACTCGCAATTGGCGCGCGCTATTACCGCAACATTACCAGCACATATTCCGCACGGTTTTTGCGGCGAAGCGCAGGGGTGTCGCCTACAGGAAAGTTGAACGCAATTGGAAAACGACCAAAATCAGGCGGCGATCAGAGCGCTGCTCGAGAGGCGTCTTCAGGGCGGTGTGCCGCATTCCCAGGCCAGCTCCCAGCCGCAGCGTTCTCAGACCGGCCCCGGAAACCAGCCTATCCAGCGCCTGACGCGCGATGGTTTGACGAAGAGCGTTCCGCTGCGCTCGCGCAGCAACGCTTGTGGTGTCTGCAGCAACTCGAGCCCGCCCGGCGCGTTTTACAATATTTCCAAGGCCTTGCGCTTGCGCGGCGAACTCGATCCCGGCGCGCTGAAGCGCAGCTTCCAGGAAATCGCGAACCGGCACAAGAGCCTGCGTACCGCCGTTGTCGAAAACGGCGAGCAGGCCGTGCAAACCATTCTCCCCGCCGTCGAACTGCCGCTGCCCGTGGTCGACTTGCGCGCGTTGCCGGCGGCCGGGCGCGAGCTTGAAATCAGGCGAATAGGGAAGGCCGAGGCAGGTCAACTGTTCGATCTATCGCGGGCGCCGCTGCTGCGCCTCAAGCTTGCCCGCGTCGGCGATGCCGAGCACGTGTTGTATCTGACCATGCATCACATCATCGGTGATGGCTGGTCGCTGGGTGTGGTCTACCGCGAACTCGCGGCGATCTACCGCGCGTACTGTGCGGGCCTGGCGTCGCCGCTTTCGGAACTGCCGATCCAACGCCGATTTCGCGGCATGGCAGCGCAACGCGCTGGATGGCGGAGGATTGGATAAACAGCTCGCTACTGGAAGGGCCAGTTGGCAGGCGATCTGCCGCGGCTCGATCTGCCGTTGGATGCCGCAATCGCGCGCGCGCCGGAACGGATTTCGTATCTCACCGCGGCGGCGCGTTCCGAGGTCGTCGCGGAAAACGATTATGCCGGCGGCCGGGTGGCGCTGCCGTTGTCGGAGGAGCTCACGGCGGCGCTGAAAGCGCTGAGCCGGCGCGAGCGCGTGACCCAGTTCATGACGATGCTGGCAAGCTTTCAATTGCTGCTGTCGCGCTACAGCGGTCAGGTCGATGTGCTGCTGGGCACACCGATCGCCGGCCGCAACCGCGTGGAAACCGAGCCACTGATCGGATTCTTTATCGGCACGCTGGTGCTGCGCGCAAATCTGGCGGGCGTGGCGAGTTTTCGCGAGCTCCTCCACCGCACCAGCAAGACTGCGCTCGATGCCTATGAAAACCAGGACGTGCCGTTCGAAAAGCTGGTCGAGGAACTGCAGCCTGAACGGCAAATCGGACGCAATCCGCTATTCGACGTCCTGATCAACTACGCGCCCGCGGCGCAGCTCGATCTGCTGCAGATCGATGGCATTGAAGCGACGCAATTGTTCGCTGGTGATGCCCAGTCGAAGTTTGGCTGACGCTGTATATCCGTTCATCCAAGGGCCGGCTGATCGTCGAACTCGCCTATCAGAGCGCCCTGTTTTTCCGCCGATCGCGTGACCGCGATGCTGGCGCAGTATCAGCACCTGCTCGAACAGATTTGCGCCGCGCCCGATCTGCCGATAGAGGCGTATACGCTGGTCACGCCGCAGGCGCGAATGATGTTGCCCGATGCCAGCCAGCCGATCGCCGAGCCGCGCTTTCCGCTGGTCGCCGAGACGATTGCGGCGTGGCGCGAAAAAGATCCGCGCGCCATCGCCATCAGCCAGGGCCAGCGCTGCTGGAGTTACGACGAAGTGTGGCGCAACGCACTGGCGGTGGCGCACGCCTTGCGCGCGCAAGGCGTGCGCTCGGGCGATGTCGTCGCCATATCCGGGCCGCGCAGTTTCGGCTTCATCGCGGCAATGGTCGGCGTATTGACGGCAGGCGGCGTGCTGCTGACGGTCGAGCGCAAGCTCCCGCTGCAGCGCCAGCGGCTGCTGCTGCGCGAGGCGCGCGCCGGCCACCTGGTTTATGTCGGCGACTTGCGCGACGAAGATCGCTGGCTGCGCGAAATCGCAACCCTGAAGCTGATGACGATTGCGGCCGCCGGCGACACAATCGCCGCGAAGTTTGCCGCAAAGCCCGAAGCAGCCGCCAATGCAGAAGCGCAGGATCTATTGCCCTGCCGTCCGGCGCCCGATGATCCGGCTTACATCTTTTTCACGTCCGGCACGACGGGCACGCCCAAGGGCATACTCGGCAATCACAAAGGTCTCGCTCATTTCCTCGATTGGCAACGCGCGACCTTCGCCATCGGCCCTGGCGATCGCTTCGCGCACTTGACCGGTTTGTCGTTCGACGTGCTGCTGCGCGATGTGTTTCGGCCTCTGACGAGCGGCGCCCGGCTGCATCTGCCGCCGGCTGACGATCTCACGCCGGCAACGATACTGCCGTGGCTGGGGCGCGAAAAAATCAGCGCGCTGCACACGGTTCCCACGCTCGCGCAATCGTGGCTGGCCGACCCGGTGGCGACGCTTCCGCTGCCGGAATTGCGTTGCTTGTTTTTTTCCGGAGAGCCATTGACGGGACCTTGATCGCGCGCTGGCGCGAGGCGTTCGGTGACAGCGCCGAAATCGTGAATCTTTACGGGCCGACCGAAACCACGATGGCGAAATGCTATTACCGGGTTCCCGCCGCTTCCGGGGACCGGCTGGCGGCCATCCAGCCCGTGGGCCGGCCGATCACGCATACCCAGGCGCTGGTGTTGAGTCCGCGCGGCGCGCTGTGCGGCATCGGCGAACTTGGCGAAATCGTGCTGCGCACGCCATTCGTACGCTTGGCTATATCGATGCAGACGACGAACAACGCCGGCGCTTTGTCAAAAATCCGTTACGCGACGATGCCGAAGACTTACTGTATTTCACCGGCGATCGCGGCCGCTACCGCCCCGATGGCGCGATCGATATTTTCGGACGCGGCGACGATCAGGTAAAAATAAACGGCGTTCGCGTCGAGCCTGGCGAAGTCGCGGCGGCCCTGTCGCAGCATGCCGCTGTCGCCGCGTGCACCGTGCTTGCGCGCAGCGACGAACGCGATGAATTGTTCCTCGCCGCCTATGTCGTTGCCACCGCCGCAACCCATCCGACCGTTTCAGAACTCCGCGCCTATCTGAGCGCCCGTTTGCCGGCGGCGCTGATACCCTCGGCTTTCGTGTTTCTTACGCGATGCCGTTGATCGCCAACGGCAAAATCGATCGCGCAGCATTGCCCGCGCCCGATCGCGGCCGCCCGGAACTCGACGAAGGCTGCATCGCGCCGAGGACGGCGACTGAAACGCGAATCGCCGCGATCTGGATTGAACTCCTGAAACGCGAGCGCATCGGCGTCGAAGACAATTTCTTCGACCTCGGCGGCCACTCGCTGCTGGCGATGGGCATCGTCGCACGAATTCGCGGCGCGTTTGGAATCGAGCTTCCGCTCGCCGCCATCTTTGAAACGCCGACGATTGCTGGCATGGCCGAGGCCGTCTCAAAGCTGGGCGAGGCCGACGAAAGCCACATGCTGGCCGCGCTCGACCGGCTTTCCGAGGAGGAAGCGGAGGCGCTGTTAAGCGAATTGGAGGCCGACGCAACGTTCATCGCGCCGCCCGCCGCGCAGAGTTGACGCGCGCATGAACAGGCCCTGATCGAAGGCTGCTCACTTACAGAAGAAGCCGTCGCACGCCGCAGCTGATTCGCCCTTGCTCATAAGCGGCCTCTCGGCAAGCCCAGTTGCATCGCCGAAACGCGGGTCGCAATGATCAGCGAATTTCAGAACCAGCTCTAAGCGGGTATTCGCCCGCATTCGCGCTGAGCCGGTCAGGAAAATAAACAAAGGGATTCAACAAGCCGGCGCAAGGCCGGCGATTACCGTTGCGTCCGCACTCTCCGACAGCTTGGCCCCCGTTTTGCACATTGAACGGCTGCAACAGCGGCAGGGCGACAGAAAACCGGAAATCGACCGACCAAGCATTATCCAGAGCGGGTCTTGGAGACCCATAACAGTCGACGCCGAGCCAGCTATGTATTTGAGTTCACGCAATGTTTCGACAAACGGGTGGATGGCGTCCAATGCATGGCTGATTTGCCATGCCGTTGCAAATGTTTGGCGCGCGCTGCAACCGCGTGCCGGTGTTCGGCATTGTTTGCCGTTGTTGGTTAATTCGAAAAAACGCACATGACTGACCTGTCCCTGCTCGCGCGCGGTCTTATGAAGGAACCTGCCAGCATCGAGCAACTGCTTGCGGTACGCAAAGCGTCAACGGCCGTTGCGCTCGCGGCGCCGGGCAGAAAACCGCTCAGCTATCGCGGGCTCTTTGAGCAGGTCGATCACGTTCGCAAGACGCTGAACGATTTCGGCCTGGGCCGCGTCGACCGCGTCGCGCTGGTGTTGCCAAACGGGCCGGAAATGGCGAGCGCTTTTCTCGGCATCAGCGCCGCCGCGGCGTGCGCGCCGTTGAACCCCGGTTACCGCGCCGAGGAATTCGAGTTTTATCTGAACGATCTCGATGCGCGCGCGCTGATAGTTCCAGTTGCAAGCGCATCGCCAGCGGTTGCCGTTGCCCGCAAGCACCGCATTCCCGTGCTTGAACTGAACGTGGTTGAGGGCGCGCCCGCCGGCGTCTTCAGGCTAAGCGGCAGCGCCTTGCCGCGGACGGCGAATGCGGGTTTCGCGGCAGCTGAAGAAGTCGCGCTGCTGCTACACACGTCGGGCACGACCTCCCGGCCCAAACTGGTTCCGCTGCTGCACGCCAACCTGTGCGCGTCGGCGCGCAATGTCGCCCACACTCTGGCGCTGACCGAGAGCGATCGCTGCCTGAGCGTGATGCCGCTGTTTCATATTCACGGTCTGATCGGCGCCTTGCTGTCGTCGATATACGCAGGCAGTGCGGTCGTTTGCGCGCCGGGTTTCGACGCTTCGCGCTTTTTCGCATGGGCCGACGCGACTAGCCCGACTTGGTATACGGCAGTTCCGACCATGCATCAGGCGATCCTCGAGCACGCCAGCGAGTACAGCGATTTTCTGGCTCGGCGCTCATTGCGGCTGATCCGTTCGTCGTCGGCGGCTTTACCGCCGCGCGTCATGGCCGAGCTCGAAGCGGTGTTTGCCGCCCCGGTCATCGAAGCTTATGGCATGACCGAGGCCGCGCACCAGATGGCAAGCAATCCGCTGCCGCCGGGGGCGCGCAAGCCCGGTTCAGTCGGCCGCGCAGCCGGGCCCGAGATCGCGATCACGGATGCTTCGGGCGCAATGCTGAGCCCCGGCCAGACCGGGGAGATCGCGATCCGCGGCGGCAACGTGATGCCAGGTTACGCGAGCAATTGCGCCGCCCCGGTCGATCCTAACGTCGCCGCGTTCAGCGCCGGCTGGTTCCGCACCGGCGATCAGGGATACCTCGACGGCGACGGTTATCTTTTCATCACCGGCCGCCTCAAGGAAATCATCAACCGCGGCGGCGAGAAAATTTCGCCGCGCGAAATCGACGAAGCGCTATTGAATCACCCCGCGATCGCGCAAGCCGTCGCATTTGCCGTTCCGCATGCGCTGCTCGGCGAGGACCTCGCCGCCGCGGTCGTGCTGAAACAAAACACGCAGGCAACGGAACGAGAAATCCGCGAATTCCTGTTCGGCTGCCTCGCTGATTTTAAGGTGCCGAGCCAGGTCTTGATCGTCGACCAGATACCGAAGGGCGCAACCGGCAAAGTGCAGCGTATCGGCCTCGTCGACAAGCTCGCCGATGTCCTGACAAAAGCGCGCATAGCACCCCGCAACGAGATCGAACGCATCATCGCCGAGCTGTACGCCGAAGTTCTAAAGACCGTGGAATTCGGTGTCGACGACAATTTTTTCGCTCTCGGCGGCGATTCACTGCGCGCAGCGCAGGTCGCGGTTCGCATTCAGGCCATTTTCGACATCGATCTCACCAGCGCGCTGATCTTCAAGCAACCGACTGTCGCCGAGCTGGCCGTCGCGGTTGCCGGGATGCTGGCGAATACCGACCCTGAATCGCTGGAAATCCTGCTCGGGCTGGACACGCTTTCGCTGGAAGAGATGCGGCAGCTTCTCACAGAGACGCTTTGATGCAGGCAGATCGATCGGTCGGTAAAGGGGTAATCGAATGTCCGCACATGTAACCGTTGCCGCCAGACTGGCGGCGCTCCCGCCTGAAAAACGCTCGCGGCTCAAGGCGATTCTGAACCGGGTGGCGATGCCGTCGATCGACTCGGCGGCGCAGCCGTTGGCGCCGGGGCACAAGCTCAGCCACGAAAGCGACGCGAGCGTGTCGTTTGCGCAGACACGCTTGTGGTTTCTGCACCGCTATCAGCCGGATAGCGCTGTTTACAATGTCGCGCGCGCATTCAGGCTCACAGGCAGGCTCGATGTTTCCGCGCTATCAGGCGCTTTCGCCGAGATCGTTCGCCGCCATGCGATTTTGCGCACCGGCTTTGCCATGGTCGGAGATGAAGCCCGGCAAGCGGTCCACGTCAATGCGGCCTTCAAGCTCGACACGATCGATCTCTTGCATTTCGCGCAAGCGCAGCGCGAAACCGAGGCGCAGCGCGTGATCGATCGGGAAGCAAACCGCCCGTTCGATCTCGAGCGGCCGCCGCTGCTGCGCGCGATGCTCGTCGCGCTGCTGGAAGACGATCACGCGCTCTTGATCAATCTTCACCACATCGTCGCCGATGGCTGGTCGCTCGAAGTTCTGGGCCGCGAACTGGCGGCGCTGTATCGCGCCTATCGCGATGCGTGTCCGTCTCTGTTGCCGGAGCTTCCGATTCAATACACCGACTACGCGCGTTGGCAACGCGAGTGGCTGCGCGGCGACGTGTTGGCCGCGCAGCTCGACTACTGGAAGCAGAAGTTGAAAAATGCGCCGCCGCTGCTCGCGTTGCCGACCGATCGGCCGCGGCCGCAAACCCAGAGCTTGCGCCGCGCGCAGCACATTTGCACGCTCGATCAATCGCTGCTCGAAGATTTGAAAGCGCTGAACCAGCAAAGCGGGACGACGCTGTTCATGAGCCTGCTCGCGGCCTTTGCCGTCGTGCTCGCGCGTTACAGCCGCAGTGATGACATCGTCATCGGTTCGCCGATCGCAGGGCGTAGCCGCGCCGAGACCGAAAACCTGATCGGCTGTTTCGTCAACACGCTGGCGCTGCGCGTCGATTTGTCGGGCGATCCGTCGTTTGCCGGTTTGCTTTCGCGCGTGCGCGAAACCGCGCTCGAAGCTTACGCGCATCAGGATTTGCCGTTCGAGAAGCTCGTCGAGGAATTGAAGCCGGAACGGGGCCTGAGCCATGCGCCGCTGTTCCAAGTGGCGTTCGTACTGCAGAACTCGGCGTGCCCGTTAGCCCTGGACAGCCTGGCTGTCGAATGCATCGAAATCGGAGTCGAAAGCGCCAAGTTCGACCTGAATCTTGGCGCGGCCGATACCGGCCAGGGCTTGCGGCTCAGCTTTGAATACAACGCCGATCTGTTCGATGCGGCGACCATCGTCCGCCTGGCCGGGCATTTAGAGACACTCTTGCGCGACGTTGCCGCCGATAGTGATTGCAAGCTCTCGCAGCTTGCCCTATTGACCCCAGCCGAGCAGTACACCCTGACCAGGGTATGGAATCAGGGGAAAGCCGGCTACCCGGCTGATAAAACCATTACCGCGCTGTTCGAAGAACAGGCAGCGCGGACGCCGCATAACATCGCGCTGGTGTGTGAAGGGCAAGCGCTCAGCTACGCCGAGCTGAACGACCGCGCCAACCGGCTCGCCCATCACCTGATTGCGCTCGGCGGCGGGCCCGAAGTCCTGATCGGTCTGTGCATCGAGCGTTCAGCGGAGCTGATCGTCGCAATCCTTGCGATCCTGAAAGCCGGCAGTGCTTACCTCCCGCTCGATCCGAGTTACCCCGAAGAGCGCCTGGCCTTCATGCTCGACGACGCGAAAGCGCCGCTGGTCATCACGCAAACCGCGTTTGCGCCGATGTTCGCGCGCTGCCCGGCCAGGCTGGTGCTGCTTGACGCGCCGGAATCCCACGACTATCCGACGAACAATCCCGCCGCGTCTGCCACTTCCGAAAATCTCGCTTACGTCATCTACACGTCGGGCTCGACCGGGAAACCGAAGGGCGTGATGATCAGCCACGCCAATGTTCATCGCCTGTTTACCGCGACCGACTCCTGGTATCGCTTCGGCGCAAGCGACGTCTGGACGCTGTTCCATTCCTACGCGTTCGATTTTTCGGTTTGGGAGATCTGGGGAGCATTGCTGTATGGCGGGCGGCTCGTCGTCGTGCCGTACGCGGTCAGCCGCTCGCCGGACCGGTTTTATCAACTGCTGGTCGAACAGCAAGTCACGGTGCTGAATCAAACGCCATCGGCGTTCTACCAGTTGATACAGGCCGACCACGCCTATCGCGGCGAGCAACCTTTGCGACTGCGGTGCGTGATTTTCGGCGGCGAAGCGCTCAACCCGGCGTTGCTCGGGCCGTGGTACCTGCGGCATCGCGACGACAGCCCACGCCTGGTGAATATGTACGGCATCACCGAGACGACCGTGCACGTGACCTACCAAGCCCTGAGCGAGGCAGATGCGCGTGGCGCGAACCGAAGTCTGATCGGCTGCGTGATCCCGGACCTTTCGCTGTACATCCTGGATCAGCATCGCCAGCCGGTTGCGATCGGTTGCGAAGGCGAGCTGTACGTCGGCGGCGCAGGCCTCGCACGCGGCTACCTGAATCGGCCGGAATTGACCGCCGAAAGATACATCCGCAATCCGTTCAGCGCAGATCCGGATGCGAGGCTGTACAAAACCGGCGATCTGGCGCGCTATCTGTCCGACGGCAACATCGAATATCTCGGCCGCATTGACCATCAGGTCAAGATCAGGGGTTTCAGGATCGAACTCGGTGAGATCGAATCGCTGCTTGCACAGCATGCCGATGTGCGTGAAGCGGCGGTCATTGCGCGCGACGACGCACCCGGAGACAAGCGGCTCGTCGCCTACCTCGTTGCCCGGCCGGACACCGCGCTGACCCAAATCGGGCTGCGCAGCTACCTGCAAGGCAAGCTTCCGGATCACATGATGCCGGCGGCTTTCGTCATGCTCGACGCGATGCCGGTCACCAGCAACGGCAAACTCGATCGCGCGGCTTTGCCGGCGCCGAACGAAATGGATGTCGCGCGCGCTGCCTATGCGGCGCCGCAAACAGCGATGGAAACCGCGGTAGCGGACATATACCGCGAGGTGCTGAAGATTTCGCGCATAAGCCGCGAGGATAATTTTTTCGATCTCGGCGGCCACTCCTTGCTCGCTACCCAGCTTATCGTTCATTTGCGAGTGGCGTTCCAGATCGAATTGCCGTTGCAGGCTTTGTTCGACGCGCCGACGGTCGCGGCCTTGAGCGGGATCATCGCGGCCAGCGCGGCTGTCGCCAAAGCCACGTGCCCGGCTATCGCCACAACGCCAACCAGCGCGGCAACCAGCAAAGCGGCGCCGCTTTCCTTCGGGCAAGCGCGACTCTGGTTCCTGCATCAGTACGAGCCGGACAGCGCGTTCTACAATCTGCCGCGCGCGCTCATGCTCAAGGGTGCAGTCCGGGTCGATGCGCTGGCCGCCGCCTTCGATAGCCTGATCGCTCGCCACGAGGCTTTGCGTACCGTGTTTACCGTGATCGACGATGAGCCGGTCCAGGTCATCAAGCCGGCTGCGGAATTCAGGCTCGAGCGTCTCGACCTTAGATATTTACCTGAATCGGCACGCCGGGCCGAAGCGCTGCGTCTGGCGCAAGCCGATGCGATCCGCCCCTTCGATCTCAGCAAAAGTCCGCTGCGGATGAACTTGGTAACGATCGCGAGCGACGAGCATCTGCTCGTGATCAACCTGCATCACATCGTTTCGGATGGCTGGTCAATGGCGGTTTTCAACCGCGAACTCAGTGCGCTGTACGAATCGCACAGCGAAGGCATGCCGTCCCGGCTTGCGCCGCTGCCGATTCAGTACGCCGATTACGCGAGATGGCAGCGCGGCCATCTGCAGGGGCGATTGCTGGCAACCGATCTCACTTACTGGAAAGCGCAACTAGGCAACGCGCCGCCGCTCCTCGATCTGCCGACCGACCGGCCGCGTCCGCCGAGCCAAAGCTTCAAAGGCTCGGCTTTGCTGCATCAGGTCGAAAAGGATGTACTCGATCGCGTCAAGGCCGTGGGCCAGCGCAATCGGGCGACGCTGTTCATGACGCTATCGGCGGCGTTTTCGGTGTTGCTGGCGCGCTATACGCGCCGCGACGATATCGTGTTTGGCTCGGTGATTGCCGGCCGCACCCGCATCGAGACCGAGAACCTGATCGGGTTTTTCGTCAACACGCTGGTGATGAGGATAGATTGCGCGAACGATCCGGCCTTCGAGGAACTGCTCGGCCGGGTGCGCGAGACCGCCCTCGATGCCTATGCCCATCAGGACGTTCCGTTCGAGCGCTTGTTCGAAGAGCTGAAACCCGAGCGCAATCCGTCTTACTCGCCGCTTATCCAGGTTCTGTTTGTCCTGCAAAACAACACTGTCGAGCCCTTGCGCCTGAAAGGGGCGACGGTCGAACGGATCGAGTCGCGGCAGCAAACGGCCAAATTCGATCTCAGCCTTGCCGCCACGGAAACCGCGCAAGGCTTACAGCTCAATTTCGAATACAGCACCGATCTTTTCGATGCCGCGACCATCGCGCGTATGGCCGGTCATTATTCCGCGCTTCTCGCGGCCATCGCCGCCGATCCCGGGCGCAAGCTTTCGACCCTGCCGCTCTTGACGGCAAGCGAGCGGCAAACGCTGGTTTATGACTGGAATCAGACCGCGACCGGCTATCCGGCGGAAGCGACGCTGGCAGCGTTGTTTGAACAACAGGTTGCGCGCACCCCCAACCGTGTGGCGGTCGTGCTTCCAGCCGCTGTTTCGGGCAAAGGGGCGGATGAATCGATGACCTACGCCGAACTGAACCAGCGCGCCAACCGGCTGGCGCATTATCTGCTGCGCCTGGGCGCGGCGCCGGACATGCTGATCGGCGTCTGTGCGCAGCGTTCGATCGAGATGACGGTATCGATATTGGCGATTCTGAAAGCCGGCGCCGCCTATCTGCCGCTGGATCCGGGTTATCCGCGCGAGCGCCTCGCATTCATGCTCGAAGACGCCGGAGCGACTATCCTGATTACTCATAGCGCGCTGCGATCGCGGTTGCCGCAGCACGCGGCGACCCTGGTGATGGCGGACCAAACCGAGGCTTACGCTGAATGTCCTGCCGGCAATCCGAACGCCGGCTGCGATCGGCGCCCCGATCCCGAGATGTCCAGCGCGCCGCGACGCCTCACTTCGGCCAACCTTGCCTACGTCATCTACACGTCAGGCTCATCCGGCAAACCCAAGGGTGTCATGGTCGAGCAGCGCTCGGTCGTGCGTCTGGTCAAAAATACCGATTATGCGCAACTGACCGCGGACGACGCGGTCGCGCACATTTCGAATACCGCGTTCGACGCGGCGACGTTCGAACTGTGGGGCGCATTGCTCAACGGCGGCCGTCTTGTCATCATCGATCAGGACACGCTGTTGTCGCCGGAGCACTTCGCCGCCGCTCTTGCCAAGTATAGGATCTCGGCCCTGTTCATCACGGTTGCCCTCTTCAATATGATCGCGCGCGAAGCGCCCACAGCCTTTGCGCACGTCAGGCACCTCTTGGTCGGCGGCGATGCGCTCGATCCGCAAGCGGTGGCGTCGGTGTTGCGTGCGGCGCCCCCCGAACGCCTGCTCAATGCGTATGGCCCCACGGAAACGACGACGTTTGCGACTTGGCATCAGGTGCGCGAGGTTGCGGCGGGTGCTGTAACGCTGCCGATCGGCCGTCCAGTCGCCAATACCACTGCGTACATCCTCGACGCCCACCTGCAGCCGGCGCCGATCGGTGTTGCCGGCGAGCTGCATATCGGCGGCCCAGGGGTGGCGCGCGGGTATCTGGCACGGCCCGAACTGACCGCGGCAAAATTCATTGCCGATCCTTTCGACCAGGGTGGCCGCCTCTACAAAACCGGCGACCTCGCCCGTTTCCTGCCCGGTGGCAGCATCGAGTTCGTCGGACGCATCGACAGCCAGGTCAAAATCCGCGGCTTCCGGATCGAACTGGGCGAGATCGAAGCATCGTTGTGCGCGCACCCCGAAGTACGGGAAGCCGTCGTGCTCGCGCGCCAGGATGAGCCCGGCGACAAGCGGCTGGTGGCGTATATCGTCCCCGCCCGGACGCCGCGAATCGCCACCAACTCACCTTTTTCGGAGGGAGGAGAATCAGGCCATGAAGGGAACATCCCGGCCCTGCGCGAGCATCTCAAAACCAGATTGCCCGACTACATGATTCCAACCGCATTTGTCCTGATGGCGCAGCTGCCGATCACGCCGAACGGCAAGCTCGACCGCGCCAACTTACCGGCGCCTGGCGGCGATACCATGACCGCCGCCGTGCACATCGCGCCGCGCACGCCGCTCGAAGCGAAGCTTGCCGCCATCTGGCGCAAGCTCCTGCACATCGATGCGGTCGGCGTCACCAGCAACTTCTTCGAACTCGGCGGCCATTCGCTTCTGGTTGTGCGCCTGATCGCCGAAATCGACAAAGCCTTCGGCCAGCAACTGTCGATCGCGACCCTGTTTCAGGCGCCGACTATCGCGCGCTTGGCCGAGGTCATGACCGGAGATCGTCCACCTGAAAACTGGCCGTCATTGCTGCCGCTCAATGCGGCCGGCTCGACACCGCCCTTGTTCAGCATGCACGTCGGAACCGCGGTGCAATTGCGCGGCTTGGCGCGCCATCTGGGTCAGGAGCAAACTTTCTACGGCATCAGCTCGCAATGTCTGGATGCGCGGCGTGAGCCGCTGCACAGCATCGAAGAGATGGCGGCGTATGCGTTGCGCGAAGTGCGCGCAGTACAACCGAGGGGGCCGTATCATCTCGCCGGTTACTGCGCATCGGCCGCGATCGCGCTGGAAATGGCGCAGCAGTTGCATGGCCAGGGCGAACGCGTCTCTGCGTTAATCATGTTCGATGCGGCGCCTCCAGGTGGATGCCAGGACGCGCTTCAGCAGAGGCGAGAACTGAGACGGCATTTGCGCAATCTCGCCCGCTTCGGTGTATTGAAGAAAATTCGTTATGTGGCTAGCCGCGTTCGCGACAGATCGCGCGACGCGCTTTATCGCTGCGCTTTCAGATTCTACCGGGCGCTGGGAGCGGCGATCCCGCATGAGGTGTTGTCGAGGTATGTCCTCGACATCATGGTGGACGCGCGGGCGCGCTACGCGCCGCGCATTTATCCCGGAAAAATTTCCCTGATCTGGGCGACCGTCCGATCACAGGATGAGGACCGCGACACCCGCTGTTTCGAGGACGCGTGGGCGAAACTCGCCGCGCAAGGCGTCGAGCACTTCTATATTCCGGTTGAACATACCCGCATGTTTGAAGACGACCAGGTTGCCTGCGTCGCCGAACAAACCAAAGCGTGTCTGGCGCGGGCGAGCGCGTCGTAAAAGCGCGGAGCTGAAGTGGTGTGCAAAACGCAGCGGAGAACGGCGTGGTTCTTCCTAGCGAGGAATAACAAACCCTTGGATGCCGTTTGTGCCCGCTTGTTACGCATGCGCAAGCCCAATGGCTCCATTTATCGGGGTTCTAACTACCCGGGAAACGATCGGCGCGCTTTGTTGCCCGCGGTGCGATAGCGCGGTGCGCCTCAATCTGCTTCAATACCGGCCATGCCTTGCGCCGGACACACTCGAGCGACCGTAGACGACCGCGATGTCTGGTTGCCCGCAACGGTCGCGCCCGCATTGACGGCTCACGAAGTACACGTTTGGCGCGCCAATCTCGACACGCTTCCCGACTTCCGCGGCCTACTGGCTGAGGAGGAAGCGGCGCGCGCCGGGCGCTTTCATTTCGAACAGCATCGTGCGCGTTTCATTGCCGCGCGCGGGTGGCTGCGAAGTCTGCTCGGCGGCTATCTGCATATCGATCCCGGCGAAGTCGAATTTACTTATGGCGAGCGCGGCAAACCCGGACTCGGCGCGCGCTTCGCGTCGCCGCTGCGCTTCAATGTTTCGCATAGTCATGAACTGGCACTGATCGCGGTCAGCGAGGGCCGCGAGCTTGGCGTCGATGTCGAGCACGTGGACTCTTCCACCGCCGGCCCTGAAATCGCGCAACGTTTTTTTTCCGCCGCTGAGGTCGCCGAGTTGCAGCGCTTGCCGCAAGGGCACCAGCGCGCGGCGTTCTTTGCCGGATGGGTGCGCAAAGAAGCCTATATCAAGGCGATCGGAGCAGGTCTGTTCGCCGCACTCGATCGCTTCACGGTTTCGCTCACACCCGGAGAACCCGCGGCTCTATTGGATGATGAGGACGATCCGCAGGCGGCATCGCGCTGGACGCTGCGCGAGCTGCTGCCGGGCCAAGGCTACGCTGCCGCAATCGCGGTGGAAGGGCGCGCCTCGCCATTGCGTTGTTTCGATTGGCCGCCGCCTGTTGTCTGGTGTCATGAGTCTGAAGTTAGCTGCACAATCCAACCTGTCATTCCCGCGAAGCTCGTCCCAGCATGCTTTAAGCCGGGAGCGGGAATCCAGCCCTCGAATAACGACTGCCGTCGGTTCGTGGCGCGAAAACTGGATGCCCGCTGGAGCCTGCCCTCGAATGCTTAAATCGGGGGCGGGCATGACGATTCCTTTTTGTAACGAGTTTTAGATTCAGGACGCTGGTGTTTCGTCCCGCCCGGTCAAGTTTTTAGAGCGTCGCAAAAAGCCAGCCTTTATAATGCCGGCATGCAAGCCTCAGTAAAACGGCGCAAAGCCATCCTGCCGCTGGCATCCAACCGCGCCAACAGGAAATCCCGCGAACCGCTGCCGCCGAAAATCGCAGCGCTGGTGCGCGAAGCGAAATGGCTGGCGCTGGTGGCCGCGGCGCTGTATCTGCTGCTGGTGTTGATGACCTACGACAAGGCCGATCCCGCGTGGTCGCACGATGTCGGCAGCAGCGACGTGCAAAACGCGGGCGGCGTCGTCGGCGCCTGGCTGGCTGATGTCATGCTGTATATATTCGGCCTGTCGGCGTACTGGTGGGCAGTGTTTTGCCTGTACTCGGTGTGGTGGGGATACAAGCGCATCGAACGCGTGGAACAAGCGCCGCAGATGGACAGCCGCCCCTCGCAAGCGGCGGATCGGCGCCCGTTTTTCGTTGCCGCGATCGGTTTGTTCGTGCTGCTTTTCGCGAGCTGCGGGCTGGAGGCGCTGCGTTTTTACAACCCCGGTATTGCCCTGCCGCTGCAATCGGGCGGCATGGCCGGCGCCGTCATCGGCAGCGGCTTGTCGGCCTCGTTCGGCTATACCGGCGCGATGCTGATTCTGATTGTGCTCGGCGCGATCGGCCTCAGTCTGCTGACGGGCCTGTCGTGGCTGAACGTGACGGAACGTATCGGCGGCGCGATAGAGGATGCGTGGCTGGCTGTGTTCGCCCATTGGCAGATGCGCAAGGATAGGCGCCTCGGCAGGCTGGCGCTGGAGAAACGGGAAGACTTACTCGCTGAAGGCAAGAAGCGCAGCGAAGCGCACGAACCCATCGTGATTCAGGCGCCGCCGCCCGAGCCGGCGCAATCGATTCGCGTGCAGCGCGAGAAGCAGACGCCGCTGTTCGAGGATTTGCCCGATTCCGCATTGCCGCCGCTCTATCTGCTCGATCACCCGACGCACGATGCCGAGCTCTTGAGCCCGGAAACCCTGGAATTCACATCGCGCCTGATCGAGAAAAAACTGCTCGATTTCGGCGTCGAAGTCAAAGTCGCCGCGGCCTATCCGGGGCCGGTTATCACGCGCTACGAAATCGAGCCGGCGATCGGCGTCAAGGGCGCGCAGATCGTCAATCTGGTCAAGGATCTGGCGCGCGCGCTGTCGGTGGTCAGCATACGCGTCGTCGAAACCATTCCCGGAAAAACCTGCATGGGGCTCGAAATTCCCAATCCCAAGCGGCAGATCGTGCGGCTTTCCGAGATATTGAGTTCGACGGTCTATGCCGACAATCCTTCGCCGCTGACCCTGGCGATGGGCAAGGATATCGGCGGCCATCCGGTTGTGGCCGATCTCGCGCGCATGCCGCATGTGCTGGTCGCCGGAACCACCGGCTCGGGCAAATCGGTTGCGCTCAACGCCATGATTCTGAGCCTGCTGTACAAGGCTACACCGGCGCAGGTGCGGCTGATCATGGTCGATCCGAAAATGCTCGAGTTGTCGGTCTACGAAGGCATTCCGCATCTCTTGACGCCGGTTGTGACCGACATGAAGCAGGCGGCGGCTGCGCTGCACTGGTGCGTAGGCGAGATGGAACGGCGTTACAAGCTGATGTCGACCCTGGGCGTGCGCAACCTCGCCGGCTATAACCAGAAAATCCGCGATGCCGAAAAAGCCGGCGAACCGCTGCGCCATCCGCGTAATCCGCTGATGGCTGCGTCAGAAATGGACGGTGAAGCCGCGCCGCAATTCGCCGAGCCGGAGCTATTGCAGCAGATGCCGCTGATCGTCGTCGTCATCGACGAGCTCGCCGATCTGATGATGGTGGTCGGGAAAAAAGTCGAGGAGCTGATCGCGCGCCTCGCCCAGAAAGCGCGCGCCGCCGGGCTGCATTTGATCCTCGCGACACAGCGGCCATCGGTCGACGTGATCACCGGCCTGATCAAAGCCAATATCCCGACGCGCGTTGCGTTTCAGGTTTCGGCGAAGGTCGATTCGCGCACGATCATCGACCAGATGGGCGCCGAAGCGCTGCTCGGCCAGGGCGATATGCTGTATCTGCCGCCCGGGACCGGTTATCCGCAACGCGTGCACGGCGCGTTCGTCGCCGATCAGGAAGTGCATAAGGTCGTCGAGCATCTGAAATCGCTGGGCGCGCCGCAGTATGTCGATGGCATCATCCAGAGCGGCGATGGCGATCTCGACGAAGCCGCTCCCGAAAACGGAAACGCCGAGTCCGACGCCCTGTACGACGAGGCCGTCTCTATCGTGCTGAAATCGCGGCGCGCATCGATTTCACTGGTGCAGCGTCATCTGCGCATCGGCTACAACCGCGCCGCGCGGCTGATCGAGCAGATGGAGCGCGCTGGCATGGTTTCGCCTATGCAGAGCAACGGCAACCGCGAAATCCTGGTTCCGCCGTCCGAGCAGCGCTAGCGGGGATTCTGCCTTTCATAGCGCTTTCCCGCCGCCTGCCTGCCTGACCGGGACAGGCGAAGCGTTGCCGCCGCGTGTCCCGTCATCCCGCATCTAAACACGGATTTCATGTGTAGTGCCAAGCGTGCCTGATGGTACGCCTTTCAACACTGGAGAAACGATATGAACAAGCTGACTCGACCCGCAATCATCGCTGCTTCCCGCTTATTCTGGCCGCGTGCGCCGGCATGCATGGCTCAACTGCCGCACCGGATGCGCCGGCCGCAGTAGCCGTGCCGTCCGGCAACAAGCCTGCCATGACGCTGATCGGCAGCGGTTTGCTGACTTACGAATGCCGCGCCAAAGCGGCCGCCGCGGATACCTTCGAATGGGCTTTCGCCGGCCCGGACGCGAAATTGACCGACAAAAGCGGTGCCACGGTCGGCAAGTATTATGGCGGGCCGACCTGGGAGCACAGCGACGGCAGCAAGGTTACCGGCAAGCAGCTCGCGGTTTCCCCCGCGCCTGCCGGCAACATCCCGATGCAACTGGTACAGGCTAATCCGGCCACGGGCTCGGGAGCGTTCAGCGGCGTGACCTATATCCAGCGTCTGAATACCAAGGGCGGCGTTGCCCCCGCCGAACCGTGCAGCGCATCGACGTTAGGCGCGAAGAAGACGGTCAACTATTCGGCCGACTACGTTTTCTATAAAAAGTAGACGCCCCGCAGCGTTGTAATGCAGCGAGCATCCCCCGCGTGCGATCTATAGCCTGACATACGGCGACGCGCGTGGGGGAGGTTCTGTTCCAAATCCACGCCAGGCCGGATAACAACCAATCTTCGTTGCGCTTGTCTTAGGGCGGACACACCCACGAGGATTTACGATGCGAAGATTGCTCCTGATCCTGTTGCTGGCGCCGCTCCCCTCATTCGCCGCAGGCACCGACAGATTGAAGAATTTCGTCGAAACCACGCGCTCGGCAAAAGCCGATTTTACGCAGATCGTCACCGGCAACGCCGCGCAAAAGCCGCAGCGGGCGAGTGGCGAGATGCAGTTTTCGCGGCCCGGCAAATTCCGCTGGTCGTACGATAAGCCTTACGAGCAACTGATCGTCGGCGACGGCAAGAGGCTGTGGATCTACGATAAGGATCTGGAGCAGGTTACGGTCAAATTACTCGACCAGGCGCTCGGCGGCAGTCCCGCGGCATTGCTCGCCGGCAGCAACGAGATCGAAAAAAGTTTCGCTTTGCAGGACGCCGGATCGAAGGGCGGCCTGGAATGGCTGGAAGCGGTTCCGAAAACGCCCGACAGCACGTTTTCGACGGTGCGCATGGGTTTCGATGACAGCGGTTTGAAAGTGATGGAGCTTAACGACCACTTCGGCCAGAAAACGCAGATCGAGTTTTCCAACCTGCAAAAAAATCCTGAACTCGCGGAGCAAACGTTCGAGTTCACGCCGCCCGCCGGCGCGGATATAGTTGGCGAGTAGTATTGGTCATTCGCGGTGTAAGACAATGCGAGATTCCCGCGTCGGAGGGCGCGCGGACACGTTACCGCGAAGCGGCCGTTTGCGGGGAGCGCACCCAAGCCCCGCCTCCCGCCCCGGATCGCTGCGCGAACGCCGTGTCGGCGGGGCTCTCCTCGCAATGACAAAAAGTGTCATTGCGAGTGCATGCGAAGCAATCCGGTTTAGGTTTTCCCGGACTGAATTTCTTTCTTATCTGATCCAAACCGGGATTGCCGCGTCGGCTACGCCTCCTCGCAATGACAACCAAGACTGTCATTGCAAGCGTATGCGAAGCAATCCCGTTTTTCGCCTGCGCGTATAGCAGGCTTTGCGCGGGAATGCAGGCCTCCATCCCATTGCCTCACACCATTGCTGCCAAACAAGCCACTCGCGCAATCCTGCGATTTTGAACGTGACCGACCTCTTCGCCCCGAACGCCCCGATCCCGCCGCTCGCTGAAGCGATGCGCCCGCGTACGCTGGCTGAAGTCATCGGTCAGCAGCATCTGGTCGGCGCCGGCA
>JACDAM010000167.1 GCA_013695435.1 Burkholderiales bacterium
GCTCTGCCTCGAACGCGAGCGAACCGATGAAAAGGCTCATGGTAAACCCGATACCGCATAAAATCGCGACCCCCAACAGCTGGACCCAATTCGAATCCTCGGGAAGCTTCGCGAAGCCAAGCAAGATCAGCGCGGCCGCCGCCCCAAACACGCCTATCAGTTTCCCGACTACGAGACCCGCCGCTATCCCGAGTGGAACCGGCGATGCCAGCGTCGAGAGTGTCACGCCATCGAGCGAAACGCCGGCATTGGCGAACGCAAAAAGGGGCAATACCGCGAATGCCACCCAGGGATGAAGGCCATGTTCCAGCCGATGCAGCGGAGAGGCACCCGAGCTGTCGGCAATCCTAAGCGGTATGGCGAAAGCGACAACGACGCCAGCGAGCGTCGCATGAACGCCGGATTTTAAAACGAGTATCCACAAGAACAAGCCCACGATCGCATAGGGTGCAATGCGCGCGATATCAAGCCAGTTCAGCGTCGCCAACACGGCGATCGCGGCCGCTGCGAAAAGCAGCATGACGACCGAAAGATCGGACGTATAAAACAATGCGATGATGATGATCGCGCCGAGATCGTCGGCAATGGCGACCGCGGTCAGAAAGATTTTCAATGACAAGGGAATACGGGAGCCGAGCAGCGCCAGAATACCGAGAGCGAAGGCTATATCGGTCGCGGTCGGAATCGCCCATCCGTTCAGGGCAGTCGGATCGCCCCGGTTGAAACAGAAAAAAATCAGGGCTGGCGCAACTACTCCGCCGATTGCCGACACCAGCGGCAGTAGAATCCGCGAAGGCGACGACAGTTCGCCCTCAAGCACCTCACGCTTTATTTCGAGCCCGACCAGCAGAAAGAAAATCGCCATCAGGCCGTCATTGATCCACAGCAGCAGCGGCTTTCCCAGGAAAAACGAGCCAATCCGTACTTCCAGCGGCAAATCGAGTACGCCCGAGTACACGCTGCTCAGCGGCGAATTGCTGAAAAGCAGCGCCAGTAACGCGGTGCTGATCAGTATCAGGCCGCCCGCCGACTCAAGCTCAAAGAAGCGGCGGAAGCCGTCGTTCGCCTTGCCGATGATCATTTGCCCGTACTGACTTTTGCCGCTACTGCAAACGAGGAACGACTGGACTACTGCTTAGAACCGGAATGAAACGCCGGTTACGATCGCGTGCGTATCGAGATCGATTGCGAAATCGACGCCTTCGTGTTCGATCTCGGGAGCGAAGTGGGTAAAGCGGTATTCACCGAACAGCGCGAAATTCCTGTGGAATTGCCACGTTACTCCGCCACCGACTTTAACGCCGAGCGGTGTCTCGAAATCTTCGTCGGAGGTAAGCAGAAATGCGGGGCCGGCCATGATATACGGCTGAATCTGGCCGTTTGGAATGTCTGTTTTGGGAAAGAGCCGCCAGCGGACGCGGAGATCGGGAGAAAACGCTACCGCCGGGACATCTTCCTGCGACAGCGTAACGGGGGCGCCGACGCCGATCGAAATGCGCTGGTCGAAAATCTCCTCAATCAGCACATTTGTCGTCGCAAATGCATCGACGGTTTGATTCTTGATATCGGGACGGAAGTGAAACGCCTCCAACGCGATACCTATGTTGGGCGCAAAACCAAACCAATAACCGGCGCGCAAACCAATCAAATAAGAATCATCGGTGTCCACCTCGAACAGTTGCGCCCGAAACGGCGCCGACACATTCAAGCCGTGCACCGATGCTTCGGCCGTGCCAGAAATGTCCACGCATAGCCGCCGTAGCCATCGATAAACCACTCGGCGAGTGCAGGACCCGGAGCGCCGAGGAACGCTGCAAGAATTGCGGGAGCTATCGGATGGTTCATTAAATATCTCCTGATTCACGATAAATGCCGGGCGGAAGGCAACGGTCATCTGAAATTGGTCATACGAACGATCTTCAAGCTGCGACGCTGCCGCTTGCGCCCGTGTGTCTTGGCCTGACATAGTCGCCGAGCCGCAGTGACAGCCACCGAGGCCGTTAACCTCTCAGCGCCTACGATGGCCGCGATCGGCTTCGGCATTTGACGGCGAATGTCAGCAAAACCAGGAAGCGATTTACTTCCGCGCTCTCGACAGCACCGACTGGCGCTCGTCGCTGTTGATGGTGCGCATTTCCTTGAGCACGTTGCGGCTGATTCCCTGGCTTGCGAGATTCTCCTCTTGTGCCGCGGTCAGATCGAAAAACTGGTTGGTGGCTTCCAGCCGCGCAATCATTTGTTTGTCGTTCAACCCGGCTTTATCCATCGCCAGCAACTCGTCCGTGGTCACGAAGCCGTCGCTGTTGAGATCGGCTGTTTTGGATTTCTTGACGTCCTCGACGGTCGCGGGGTTCGACTGCGCGCTTTTCACGGCTTTGCTGGCATCCTCCTTGTTGCCGAACAGCTTGTCGGAATTGGCGCCTATCATGTAGCCGGCGCCCGCGCCGAGTACGCCGCCCAGCACGGTGGCGATAACGCCATCGCCGATCGCGCTTCCGATAACCGCCCCGGCAACGCCGCCGCCGGCTGCCGCCTGTTGTTCCTTCGTGCCCGGCAAACTTTCGCAGCCCGCCAGCGGACCCACCATGAATCCCGTCAATACCAGAACCGCGATTTTACGTTGCATGATCTGCCTCCAGTAGCAAAGCCCCGGCGTGTGGCCGGCGGCTCCAGTCAAAAGACGCTCATCGCCTGGACGAATCCCGTGAGCCGGCGCGGATTCGACGCCGTTTTCAGGCGTCATCCTCCTGGCAATATGAACAGAATATTGGCCATTAGGTTTCAAACGAATGCGACTGAGAGGACTGCGAGACGAGTATTGCCAGGAAAACGGGCGCTTGGGCAGCGCCTTTGTTACCGGAACCAAGAACGCGAGGCCGCCAACCGACCTTTGCATCCTCGACAGAGCATGCCCGTTACGGCGCAGCGCCGCGGCATTTATCGCTGAGGGCGACGCGCGCCGCGATTTCCCTGAAGGCCTTGAAATAAGCATCATCGAAGGCTTTGGTATAGGCGAATTCGGTTTCAGCCACGGCGCTGGCGCGAAATTCCTCGAGCAGCCGGCCTTGGGGAGTCAGGCATTGACCAAAGGCGTCGACATAATAGCGCTGCACCATCGGATTCAGAACGCTGTTGCCGCCCACCTTGACGATGACATCGGCCTTCTGCAGCTCGTCGGCAGGTCGCGCGGTTTGAAACGCCTGGGCGAATCCACGCAAGGAGGTCGCGGTAATAACCTCTCCTTCCGGAAACCACACTCCCTCATGGGCATAGACGAAGTGCGAGCGCTTCTCGGCGATATCGCGCGGCACGAAAACGGCAACGGTGGCCGCAATCGGCGCCGCGGAAAGATCGACCGCAGGCTGTGCGGGAGGCTTCGGACTCCCTCCGAACGGCGAGCGCAAGGCGCAGCCGGTCAGGGCCAGCAGCAAAAAGGAAATCGCAAATTTTTTTAGCATGGAGATGAAAGTAAATTATCGGATTGGTCTTGCAGGCGAAGCCGGCGCCTCGCGGCCTTTGCGAACATCGGCAAGCGGACTCGATGATACCAACTTCGGACAGCGCCGGCTAAGGCCTGTCAGGGCAACGCGAACACCAGCAAGCTATCGCCCTGCTTGTACCCGAACAATGAATTGCCGCCGGCCGCGACCGCGACATACTGCACGCCGTCGACTTCGTAGGTGATCGGCGGCGCGTTCACACCGGCGTCGGCCTGGTAATGCCAGAGCAGCTTGCCGCTCGCCGAATCGAATGCGTTGAAGCGGCCGCCGCGTCCAGCGCCTTCGCCTGTAAAGACCAGCCCGCCGGCGGTCGCGAGCACGCCGCCGATCAGCGGCTGCGCGGTCTTGTGCTGCCAAATAATTTTGCCGCGCTGGTCGATCGCACTGAGCAGGCCCCACCTTGGCTCCTCGGTCGGTTCGAGCGCCGAATAGCGCAGCGCCGCTTTGCCTGCATTCGCCGGTGTCTCGTGCACCGTGTAGCGTATCGGCATATGCAGCGCCGCCACGAACGTGAGTCGCGTCTTTGGATCGTAAGCGGCCGGCGACCAGTTGACGCCGCCGACCGCGCCGGGATGGATGCGTACGCCAGCCGCGGTCGGACGCATGAACAGATTGTGCTGCGGCACGAACGGCTCGGATTTGTGCAGCAGCTTGCCGCTCGCACGGTCGTGCACATAAAACCAGCCGGTCTTCGCCGCCTGCCCGACGGCCGCAACCGTTTTCCCGCTGACTTTCAGATCGAACAGTAGCGGCGGGCTGGCGACGTCATAGCCCCACAGGTCGTGCGGCACCTGCTGATAATGCCAGCGTAATTTTCCGGTCGCAGCTTCCAGCGCCACCAGCGACACCGTGTACAGATTGTCGCCGGGACGCGAGACATCATCCATCTGCGGCGACGGATTGCCGGTGCCGAAGAACAGCAAGCCGCGCTCGTCATCGATCGCCGGCGTGGTCCACGCCGAGCCGCCGCCGAATTGCCACGCATCCGCGTGGTTCGGAAACGCCTCTTTCTCACCCTTGATATCGCGCTGTAATTTTTCGCCGTCCGGCGTGGTGTTGCGGAATTCACCTTCCCAGCCTTGCGCAGGAACGGTATCGAATTGCCACATGCGTTTGCCGCTTTCGGCATCGAATGCGGCGAGAAAGCCGGGGCGCCCGTAGCGCCCCGCAACGCCAACCACGGCGCCAAGCGGCGCATCGCTGCGCGAGTCATCTAGGTGCAGGCCGTAACCGACACCGGTGATGCCGATGATAACTTTGCCGCGATAGACGATCGGCGCCATCGCGATGCCGGCGCCGGTCGAGCCTGTCATGCGCGATTTCGATAAAGGGTCATCGGCATTCAGTTGTTCGACGGCTTCGGTCGGGCGATCGCCGGTCGTTGCAACGTCGATGTCCCAGATCACCTCGCCGGTTTTCTGATCGAGCGCGACGAGCCGCGCGTCGACGGTGCCGATATAGACCTTGCCATAGCCGAGCGCGACGCCGCGATTGGCGGGGCCGCAGCACATCTTGTCGGTCCTGCGCTTGTGCTCGTAGCGCCACAGCAGTTTGCCGTTGCGCGCGTCGAGTGCTGCGACATGATTGAAAGGCGTGCTCAGGTACATCACGCCATCGGCGACCAGCGGCGTCGCCTGGAAAGTCGCGTTGACGCCGTTGCGCCAAGTCCAGATCGGAGCAAGCTTCCTGACGTTGGCGCGGTTGATTCGCGCCAGCGGCGAATAGCGCTGGTTCGTATAGTCTCGCCCGTAGCTCAGCCAGTTCGAATGATCCTCACCGGCCTTCAGCAGACGGTGGTCATCGATGCTGGCCGCGGCGTGGGCGAGCGATGCGCCTATCAGGATGACAGCGAAAGTCGAGAGTCGAAGCATGGTCTTGAATGGCAAGCCCGATCGTGAACCTGCAACCATGATACTGAACTCCAGCCAGGCGATGGCGATCGAATCCCGCGAAAGCCGGCCATCCCTGCCCGGCCCTGGCAAAACGGAGAGGCGGGCTTGTTCATCGTTCTGTTCGGCGTTACCGGTACCGGAAAATCCACCATTGGCGCCCTGCTCGCCCGGCAACTGGGCTGGAAGTTTTATGACGCCGACGATTATCATTCGGCCGCCAACGTCAAAAAGATGTCGGCGGGCGTGCCGCTCAGCGACGACGACCGGCATGTCTGGCTCGGCAGTTTGCGAGCGCTGATCGAGACGTGTCTGGCTGAAAATGATCATGGCGTGCTGGCATGCTCCGCGTTGAAGGCGTCTTACCGCCAGCAGTTGCAAGCGAACGCCGCCGTGCGTTTTGTGTACCTGAAAGCGCAGCCGGAATGGATCATTCAGCGATTGAAAACCCGCCAGGGCCACTTCATGAATCCGGCATTGGTCAAAAGCCAGTTCGAAACTCTGGAAGAACCGGCGGCCGGAACGGCGCACACTATCGACGTTGCGCAAAACCCGGAGCAGTGCGTGCGGCGGATTCGACGCGAGTTTGGCATCTGACTTCGGCATCCGACTTTGCTTCCCGATGGCATGGATTTCATTGGCTGAATCGCTGATTTGAGTCCAATCGGCGATAATGTCATTCGATTGTCCCGGTTTCGGGATAAACGCGCCTTGTCGCTGTCATAACAATGGTGAGTCGGTACTCTCCTCGCTGCTTGTAGCGAAAAACGCGGTTCGCTTTCCGAAAACATCGGTGAACCGAACCCCGATCCACATGCGCTGGCGCAATTGCCCGCACTCCGGAAAGGCGTCGGCAACAATGCACAAAAGACTGACATGACAGATATCGAAGCGTCTTCCTCAACCATCATTCCGCGCGAAGGTCTGGTTACGCTGACTCATGCGATTTATGGCTTGCACGCGTTCAGCGCTATCCTCGGCGTGTTGGGCTCGGCCTTCATCGTCACGGCGTTCCTGACCGGCTGGCCATCGATCATCGCCGTGATCCTCAACTACGTGAAGCGCGACGAGGTTCGCGGCACGTATCTCGCCTCGCATTTCAGTTGGCAAATCCGCACGTTCTGGTATGCGCTGCTGTGGCTGCTGATAGCGGCCGTCCTGGTTGTGACGGTCATCGGTATACCAGCGGCGTGGCTGATCGCAATCTTCGCCGGCTTGTGGGTGCTCTACCGCATCGTCAGGGGCTGGATTGCGCTCGCCGCCAATCAGCCGATGCCGCTAGCTTGACAGGCGAATCCGTCGCGATCGTTGCCAGTCGCGGCTTCCTTCCGGGATTGCGGAAGCGAGGCGTGCAGCGGTCAAAAATGATTGCTTTAAACTTTTAGAACATTTGACTGCCTATCTATCGTTAACAACTCGGGAGGAATAGCAATGGATTTCCAGAAATCGCAGAGAACGCTGGTCGGAATGATGCCATCCTGGTGCCAAACGGCATTCAAAATGTGGGAGGTCGGCATTGCCGCGCCGCAGATCATCGCGCACCGCACCGCGCGCATGGCAGCCGCCGGACAGACGCCGAATGCGCGTGATCAGCGCGAGTTCAATCGCATGGGGCAGGAAAAGCTCGATGCCTTCCGCGAATCGTGGACGGCAATGGCTATGCAAACGGCTGCTTTCAATATGCAGCTCGCAACGCAGGCGGCGCAGCAGTGGTTCGGCGCGTGGACTGCATTCCAGAGATTGATGCTGGCCGGAACGCCGGTGCAAATGGCCAAGGCGCAAGAAACTATGTTGCGCAGTATGGCGACGTCATTTTCTTCCGCCGGCAACAAGCAGCTTTCCGATTCTTTTTCGCGCATCGCCAGCAAAGGCTTGGCGCCCGTGCACAAAACGGCGACTGCGAACGTCAGGCGGCTGCGCGGTTTCTAGCGTGGTGCTTCCCCCTTGAAAAAGGGGGCGGGTCTTCAAATCTCCCTGCCCTCTTCACAAAGGGGGCAGGGAGAAATACCCCAAGGTAGTGCTTCGTATTATTGGACCTAACGCTTCCCCGTGTGAATCTCGTACCGGAGGGAGCGATGGGACCGACAAGCGCGATCGAATTGACGAACGACCTGCAGGTGCTGTCCGGCCAGATGCCGGCGTCGCGCGCTGCCGTACGAGTATCGTTCGTGCCGAATTTTCCGGGGCGATCTCGCGGTCTACCGTTTCGAAGAGCAGAGGTGACCGCCAACACAATCTTTGTCCGTCGTGTCCGTGCCATGAGTTGAGAGCATTAGCCTTGAACCGCGGCGTTGAGAACGTACGACCATAGGTGCAGCGTCACGAATGACAACGGAATTCCAACGCCCACCATCAACGCGACCAGCTCCCGGTCCAGATCATGTTCGCCGGCGACGATAGCCGCGCCTATCATCGGCGGCATCGCGGCCTCGAAGAGCGTGATGCGCGTAACCTCCCCTTCACTCCCCAGGCCGTGCACCAGCAACAGCATGAGCAAGGCCGGCGCAAGCAGCAGCTTGAAGCCCAAACCCAGCGAGAGCACAGCGATGCGTCCGCGCAGCGACGACAGCCGCAATTGCATTCCTACGGACACGAACGCCAGCGGCGCCAACAAGCTACCGAGAAACCGCAGTGTCGATTCGAGCCACCCGGGATACTCTTGCGGCATCAGGACGAGCGCTATCAGCAAGGCTTGAAAAGGCCGGAACAGCAAGACCTTTTTGCAGACCATGGCCCATGTGACCCTATGCGATGAATACGCGGCCGCGACCACGATGCCGAGGCTGGACAGCACCGCATAGGTGCCGAACTGGTCGATCAAAATGCCGACGCCGCGGCCCTGCGGCCCGTAATAAGCTTCGATCATGGGCAGGCCGACAAACGACGTGTTGGCGAGCGATCCCGTCAGCATCAGGCAGCCTATGGTCTGCGCCGGCAGGCAGGCCAATTTGCCCGCGCACCAGAAGAAGCCCAGCCCGCCGATAAACATGATCCATGGCATAAGGATCGAGTAAATCAGCGAGCGATCCCAATGCAGCCCGGGGACCAGCAACAGAATCAACGCCGGCAGCGAAATATTTATGATGAAGGCGTTGAGCGCTTTTACAACAAACGCGTTATGCGCTGCTGCCGCGGTTTCCGGGAGTCTGCCCCGGCTGCTCAGCGTTAGGCCGAGCACAAAGCAGATCATCGGAAGCACAAGGGTCGTCATGATTGAAGTTGCGCGAAGGTGAAGCACGTTTCCGGCATAGCGAAACGTGTCCCTCCCGTTTGCCCAGAGTCGATGCTGTGGGTAGAGGGGCAAATCGGGCGCACTTGCGCGGCGCGCCCGGACGGATCTAGCCGCTTCGCTCAGTACTGCGCGACGGGCTCCTCGATGTCCCGGGCCTGGTTCCCATACTGGCTCGGGAAGTACTCGAATGCCTGCTCAACGGGAATTTGCGCTACGGGCGGCGCGACTTCAGCGGTGCTTTGACCGGACGGACTCAGGGCCATCAGGTATTGCGCTCCCAGCACCGCAAGCGCGACAACCAGGACTTCCGCGACACGGATGACGAATTTTCTCGCGAATGCCTTACTGGACTGTGTGCGAATGGACGGTGCGCGAACGAATGTATGGTTTCCGTATATAAGTTGCATGGTCGCCTCCTGCAGTTGATTGGGGTTCGAACAAACCGCCTTTTGCGGCTTTGCTCGCGACCATTCTCAGCCGGTCAAACTTTCAAATCGCTTACACGCGGCTATGATTTATGGCCTGGGCGAAAGGAGCGGGGATCAAGACGAAAGGCTGGCGCGCGGAAGTTCAGTCGCCCGGCGGCGGACGATCTGCTGGTGAAACGTGGCAGAGCTGTTCGGCTTTACCAGCGCCGGCTTAACATGAGGTGCAGGATCAGCACCTCGTTACGTTCCTCTTCGCCTGCGCCGAACGGACTTTCCGGGTTCGTGTAAGTCACCTTGGCCGGAATCTGATATTCGATCCCCGTCGCGATTTCCCATTCGGCGCCGACGCGCCGCCCGAATCCGAGCGCGACATGGTGCTCGGCGATCGTGGCGAGCAGCGGACTGAGGGTCCTTGCGGGAACCGGGTTGCGGCCATAGTTGTATCCTGCCCGCACCACTGTTTTTTCGTTTACCTTCCACGCCGCGCCCACGGCGACCACATATTGATCGCGCCAATCGAGCGCAGCGGTGTTTTCCAGCACCGCGGGCGCCGCCGGATTTTCCGGGTTCGACGCTCGAAGATGCAAGCTGCGTAAGGCGTTGGACCAATCGAGCCAGGTCAACTCGATCGACAGCAGAAGGGTGGGCGCCGGCTCATACGCGATTCCCATTCCCGCTTCCGTCGGCAGCGCGAGCCCTTCGACGCGCGCATCCCGGTACGTGACTTTGCCCAGTCCGATCGCGCTCAAGTTCGCCTCGACTCGCCCGTTTTCCAGAGGAAGTTCGGTTTTTGGGCTAAACGCCATGCCCAGTCTGATTTGCTCGTTGACTCGATACTGCGCGCCCAGCCGGAAGCCGAATTCGAGAGCGCGCGCATCTTCGAGTTTGAAGCCAAAAAAAGAGCGCGACGGGTCAGCGGCGTTGAAGAACGAGGTGTCGGGAAAAACCTTCTGTTCGATGTCCGCGTAAATCACTCCAAGGCTCGCGCCCAACGACAGAGAGTCGTTGACCTGGTACGCGAGGCCCGGGCTGAGCTTCGCAATGCGAAAGAGCGCGGACAATTCATCGCGAGCGCCGAACGGGGTGTTCAGGTCTTCGTAGACATAGCCGGCGCCGCCTTGCGCGAATAGACCGATACCGGCGGTAATTTTCGAATTGCCCAAACGCTGCGCATAGCCGCCGCCTCCCAGCGCAATCAAATCATTCGATACACCGCCGTCGTTGCCGAACCGGTCGGCGTGCGAGACATCAACCGCGTACGCCACAGCAAAATAATTATCGAACGCGCGCCCGGCGATTTGTGAAAGGCCCGCGGGATTGGTATTGAGCGCGCTCGTATCTCGAGCAACCGCGAGATCGGCGCCGCCCATGACCGCGGATTCGGCGCCAAAGCCGGTGAGATTTATGCCGTTGGCGCCATGCGCGGGAGGCAAAGCAGTCGAACCGGCGGCAAGCGACATGAGAAAAAACAGAACTGCCCCGCGCGTGTTCGCCCGCATGGGCCTGTCTGTGGTCACGTAAGGCCTCGGTGAATTCCGCCTTACTTGCCGAGACTTTGATAGATCGTTTCGGTCTGCGCCGAAGGTTTTGCGTCAAGCTGCGCAGACAGCATGCGTTGGCAGGTTTTGTACACAGCGATCGCTTCGGATTGCTGTCCAAGCTCGCGATGGCAGGTCATGAGCCGGCGATAGAATTCTTCCGCGATCGCATCACGCGCGATCGCATTCTCATAAAGACGCGCGGCTTCCGCCCATTGCCCCGACCGCTCAAAGGTTTCGCCCGCGCGGACGATAAAGCGGCGGAATTTGGCGCGCAGGCGTTCGCGCATCGCGAGTATCCACGGCTCGTCGGCTTCGCGCGCCAGAAAATGTCCCTGATAGAGCCTCAATACCTGCTCCAGGTCCGCCACGTTTTCCCCGAGCGCGCGTTCGAGCGCCCAGGCGTCAACCCAGCAGCGCCGGCTGTCGAGCGTGAGCAGGTGTTCGTGCAGGTGCAACACTTGGGGATCCAGTGCTTTGCGCAGCCGATGCAGATTGACTTGAAAGGTCGTCTCCGCTGCATCGCTGTCGGGCCAGAGCGCGTCCGCGAGCGAGCGCGAACTGACTTCGCGGCCGCCAAAGGCGAGCAGGCATTGCAGCAGGCGCAAGGACTTTCCGCCCTTGACTACCTGCGGCTTTCCATGCTTGACCACGGCAAAGCGGCCCAGCGTGTAGACGCGGATGGGGTACGGCCAGTGTTCGACATCGGGTGAGGCCGGGGTCAGGCCGCGTCGGGCGATCAGCCCGCTCGCGTAGTCGGTTTCGATTCCAGCCTTCAGCGCTTCAGTGCACAGGGTCGCCATCATTCTTGGCAGCCACGTTGTGCAGTCCTGGTGGCTTCCCTCGCGCCCGGTGGCAAACGCCTCGCGCAGCGTGTCGTTGAATTCGCCGGTTCTGCCGAGCCGCCGTAAAGCGTCGGCCTCGAACAAAAGCGCGTTGAATCGGAACAGTCCCGCATCGGGCTGGCGGAAGAAATCCGCCGCTTCTCGCGCCAAAACCAGCGCCTGCTCCAATTCGCCGCATTCCGCGAGCGCCTTGGAATACAGACCGCAGGCACAAACGAGCGCCTGGAGCCTTCCGAGCCGCCGCGCGTGATAACACGATTTTTCCATATGTTCGAGCGCGAGGCGCGGACGGTCTTCGAGGAGCGCCGTCCATCCCCTCAGGCAGTGATAGAGGCCGGCATCGTTCGATTGGATGAGGTCAAACTCGCCCGCCGACTCATCCAAAGCCGTGGATGCCGCGCGCGCCTCGCCCATCAAAAGCAGCGCCCAGATCTCGAGCGCCCGGAAGAAAACGGCAACAAAGAAAAGACCATGTTGTCGAGCCATCTCCCTCGCCTCACACGCGACCCGCCGCATCTCTTGAGGACCAGTGGAATGAGCCAAAAACGGGATTACCGCGAGTAACCAGGCAGATCGCTGCAAGGGTGTGATTTCGCGAGAATCGGCGAGCGAGCCGAACTCGGCCACGACGGCTTTCCGTTGCTCGATGCTGCCGACGAGCATGCGGTGGACAAGAAGACCTGTCGCCCCCATCAATTTCTCTCCGGCGCCGATATCAAACCTGCATAACTGCGAGACACGCTCGGCGCACGTTACTCCGAATGAAGCCTGGGGCTTGCGTTGAGCCATTGCGTACAACAGACTGGACCAGACGCGCAGCTCCATTTCCGGGGATGGAAAATCCGGGCGTTTTGCGAGCAAGTCTTCGAGAATCCCGATCCAGCGATCGAGCGGAGCAAGATCGGCCCATTCTACGTTGTAGCACTCGATCACCGACGCGGCGCTTAACGCCTGCCCCAGCGGCTCCTGCGTTTTAACAAATCGCGCGTACGCCCGTTCCAGAGCAGCCCGGCCGACAGGGGGCTGGGTTTGCGCCTCGCAACACCCGGACCAGAACAGGAGCCACGGGTTGGCGGCGACGCTATTTTTTTCCAGCCGGCTGATCCATCCATGCAGCATCTGCCAGCGCCCCTGTCCGAGCAGAACCGGCGCGCGACTCAGGATGATGCGCGTTGCGGCATCCCAATCTTCGACCTGCGCGTAAAGATCGAACGCGTCATCGCTCGCGCCGTGCGCGTCCAGAAGTCCCGCGCTGGATCGAATCACGCTACTTGCGTCCGGGCAGGTGTCGGTGGCGCGCGCGATCAGAAATTCGCGCAGGAGCGCGTGGTACTGGTAAACCGGCTCAGCGCCTCCGCTTCGGCTCGTGAGACTGTGCTGCCGGCAAAGCGCGTTCAAGAGTTGGCCGGCATTTTTTTCTCGGCTGATTTCCTCAGCCATCGCTGCCGTAAAACGCGGCAGCCACGCCGTGCGCAGCAACAGGTTCTGCGCCCTCTCACCCGCGCGCTTCAAAATTTCGCCTTCGAAGTAATCGAAAGTGGCGTCGGGATTTTTCGCTTCGAGGCGCGCCGCGCCTGTCCTGCGATAGCGCCTCGCGAGCAGCACCGCGCCGGTCGCCCAACCGTCGGACTGCTCGTGCAGCGATTGAACGACTGAATCGTCGAGCCCCCCGTCTAGCGCGACCATGTCGCGCGTTTCGTCCAGGCTCAAGCGCAAGTCCTCCCAGCCCAGCCGTTGCAGCGCATGGTTGGAAGCAAGCCGCGCGAACTCCGGCGGCGGTTCGGCGCGGCTCACGACAATGACGTTCACTCCCTCGGGAACTTCCGAAATCGCGTCGGCGATAAGCGCATGCAACGGCGATTCGGCGGGAAGCTCCTGGTAGTTATCGAAGACGATGACAGCGCGCTTGGGCAAACGATCGAACAACGCGCGAAAGTAGCGTCGAGCGAAGCCTGCGATGTCGGGCAAATACTCCGGGGTCAAGAGAGGCAGCGGCGGGCTTTTGCGAGACATGCTCCCGGAGGCGAGCCGAAGATAGTAGAAGAACGTCGCCAGGTCGGAAATCGCCGCAATCAATCTGATACCAGAGCGTGGGAAATTTTCGCGCGTCGAGATAGCTGACGATCAAAGTCGTCTTGCCCGCGCCGGGAGGCCCGGACACACAAAGTGCGGGATGGCGCCGCCGTTCATCGAGCAACTTGAACAGGCGTTCGCGCGCAACTACTCCGAACAACCTGGGCCGATTGATTTTGGCAAGACTCGTCATGGGTGTTCTCGGAGCGGCGGAGCGGGGAATTGCTGGCGCTAATCTAGCCGAGGAAGTACCGGCGCGAAGAAAAGGAAACAGAAAAAATCGGCGTAAGCCCACTCGCCGGTTTCAGATTAACCGATTTCATGGAGCGGCGCGAACATGGCGTAAAAATTCTGAAACGCTGGGGTAGAACTTCCCCCTTGAAAAGGGACCGAGGGGGATTTAGCGGTCTTTAAATCCCCCTGCCCTCTTCACAAAGGGGAACGCAGAAATACCTAGCTCGTTAACGTCTTCGCGCTTCCGCCAGGAGTCTCACTCTGCGCTGCCTGTCTGGCATGGCGGGTTTCGACGTGCTTCATCAACGCTACGGCGCTGGCGCGCAGGCCGGCCGCATCGCGATCGGCGAATCGGCGCGGTTTGTTGTCGAGGATGCACAGCGCACCGATGGCAGCACCCTCAGCGGTTTGCAGCGGCGCGCCGGCGAAGAAACGGATGCCGTTGATCCTGAGGAGCGGATTGTTGGCGAAGCGATGATCCTTCCACAGGTCTTCGACCACCAGCACGTCATTGGCCGCGACGACGTGGCCGCCTAACGACAGGCTGCGCGGAATCTCGCCCGCGGCAGCGAGTTCTTGCGGCACGCCGACCACCGATTTCCAGACCTCCCGATGTTTGTCGATCAACACGACCGTGGCAATCGGCATCTCGTACTTGCCCGCAAGTTCGCTCGTTAGCGCATCGAAGGCGTCGTCAGGCTCCGTATCCAGCAGGCTCAACCTTTCGAGCGCGGCGAGCCTGATGTCGTCGTTATCGGGAATCGGCGCCGGCTCCATGGTATCGCCGATCGCGGGACGCCATAGTACCGTAACCTGATTCGCGGCTTCGGCGAGCGAGGTGACGACATGATCGGCGGTCAGAACGCCAAGACGCTTGCGCAGCCTTTCGTCTTCCAGGTCGACATGCCACAAACCGACGATGATTTTCTTTTTCCAGAAACGCGAGCGCAGCCGCTTCGTGACCGCACGCGCGCGCAATAGCGCATTCGGCGGCAGCGCCGATACGCACAGCACTTCCACCGCTTTGCGTTCGGCCGGGTCCAGTTTCTTGTCGACGATCGCATCGACCGATACCACGCGCGCCGGAATCTCGCGGCGCTCCAGCAAATGACTGAGCATGCGCGCGATGATCTCGTCGGCCTCGTCATCGGCCGGCACGCATAACACGCTGGCCAGAACCGGTCTGCCCGCCTCGGCTGCTTCCGCGACTTCGTCCTCGTCGTCGTCCGCCTCCTGTTCGACCGCCTTGCCGATCAGGTCCTCGATCAGCTCGCGCGTGTTTTTCTTCAGATAGCGCTCCTGCTTGTCGTCGAGCGTGCCGCGCTGGCGGCTTTGCTCGGCAAGGCTCAATGCCGGAACGATCATTTCGTCGAACAACGCCTCCAGCGATTTTTCTTCAAGGAACTGTTCGGCGTAATCTTCCGCGCCTTCCGAATCCAGCGCCAGCATGCGCTGGTAGAAGCGCTCGCCTGGCGGCAGCACCGGCTGGTCGCCGAGCAGCACGTCGAGAAATTGCAAATGCGGTACATGGCGCCCGAGCACGATCAGGCAGACCGTCAACGGCGTCGCCATGAACAAGCCGACCGGGCCCCACAACCAGGTCCAGAACACCGCCGCGACCACGATCGCCATGGTCGAAATGCCGGTGCTCGATCCGTAAAGCCACGGCTCGAGCACATTGTTGGTGGTGAGTTCGAGAACCGCGAACAACCCGATCGTCCAGAACAGCATCGACCATCCGGAATCGACCGCGAACGCCAGGGCCAGCGGCAGGACCATCGCGAGCGCCGGCCCCAGGTAAGGAATGAAGCGCAGCACGATGGCGAGACAACCCCAGAGGACCGCATGCGGAACGCCTATGAGGTACAGCCCAAGGGTAAGGGGGACGCCATAACAGGTGTTGATCAAAAGCTGCGCGACGAGGTAGCGGCTGACGCGCTGGCCGGCATCGTCGAGCGCCTCGGTCGTGATGTGCAGTTGGCCGGTCCCGGCCAGCCGCAGCAGACGTTCGCGCATGTCCTCGCGCTGCAGCAGCATGAAGATCACGAACACGATCACCAGGCCCGCGGTTCCGATCGGTCCGGCAAGGGCGCCGAGCGTATCGCCGAGCACCTCGAATGAAGTCGGCGCGGGCTCGTACACTTCGACTGGAATAGGCTTCGGTTTCGCCGCCCCCCCGGAACCCGCGTTTTGCGCAGCAGTTTCGGCCTGCGCGGCGAGGTCGTTCTGCAACTCATCCACCATGTTGCCGATCTGGTCGATCACTCCGCCGTCCGTCACGCGAAACGACCCGATCTTTTGCTTGAGATTGTGTTGGTATTGCGGAATTTCGCCGGCCAGTTTGACGAGCTGCTCGCCGACCAGCGCGCCGATCGCGCCGATGACCGCGAAGCTGACGGCGACCGCCGCGATCACGGCCGCAATCCTCGGAATTTTCCAGCGCCGCAAACGCATTACCAGCGGCGAGAGAATGAAACTCAGAAGCAGCGCCAACGCAAGCGGGATCGCGATATCGCGCGCGAAGTACAGCAAGGCGATGGCGCCCACGAATGCCACAAGGACCGTTGCCGGTGAGGTGTTCCGTCGATCGACAGGGAGGGCCATTGGATGTCGTGTCAGCAATTATCGAAACCGATACTATTCCAGGCGGTGGTCGCGCGCTACTTGTGCGCGTGTAAATCTTTCATCGAGCGTAAAATCTTACAAGCGGTTTTGCCTATCCGGCTGGTCTTTTCCAGGCGAATAGTGAGCGTGTAAACGAACTCGTCCCGCTTTCGTTTGGCACGCAAACTGCGTAACGCAAGAGAAGACCTGATGCGCTTTCGCTTCACAGCGTTTTCGCACCTTTAGCTGCATCGGCATGTTTCCAACGCCCCCATATGTAGTCGCGCCGGGTGTGACAAAACACGATTACAGCTATTACGCCACGGCAGCCGCGTCATGACAGTCAAACCCGAACCTGAACCGAAGCGCAGGGTAAAGCGCTGGTCGGCCCGTGTGACGCAAAAAAGCGATGCGCTCGATCTCGAATCGGAAGTATTCAAAAAG
>JACDAM010000168.1 GCA_013695435.1 Burkholderiales bacterium
GGAATCAGGTAAGCGACGGTCGCGAGATAAGCATTGCCGTCGACCTGTCCGCCGACGTTGCGTCCGCCGGGGCAGGCGGCAGCGCCCGGTTCGCCGGAGCCGCAATCGGGAACGTCGCCAAGATCGTAGTTGTAGTAAGCGCCTTCGAGCGTGATGACGCCGATTCCGGACAGATTTTTCTCGAACAGCGCGTCGACGCTGAACGCGCTGAAGTCGTCGCTCAGCGCAGTGGTGCCGACGCCATCCTGCTGGTACTGGTAAACGACCGCAAGCGTAAGGATGTCCTTGGCGCCGTAATACGTGCTTGCCGTGTAGTAAGCGGGTGTCGGCTCCGGATCGAGAAAATTGAATGCCAGCCGGCCCGCGTACAGAAAGTTATCGCTGTCGCTGGAGCCGCCGGCTACATTGTTGTGTCCTTCAAAAGCGCCGACCGAGTAAACCAGTTTTTCGGCGAGCGGTTTACCCCAGATCTGCACGCCGTTGTCGCGGCCGACGGCAAGGTTCGGGTAGTTCGACACGACGCCCGGAAACTGCCAGGCATTCAGATAGAACGGCCCGTCGAGATTGGCGCGATCGCTGGGCGGCAGCATGCGCCCGCCCCAGATATTGAACACCTTGTTGAACTCGAAACGCGCGATGGCGTCGAGGACCTGGATGCCGTCCGGAAAGTCGCCGCTGCCGCGACGCTCGGTATTGAAGGTGCCCTTGATGTACTTGTTAATTTGCCCTTCGGTATAGAGCCGGATGTTGTCAAGGACAAAGTCATTGGACGACGAGCTGCCATCCGGCGCGGCGTCTTCCACTGCTACGAAGCTGGTGCGCAGGCCGGCGCCTATCGAAAAAAATTTATCGTCGTCGAACTTGATGGTCGCTCCGGCACGAGCGTGGCTGGCGGCCATTGCCGAAAGCGCGCAGCAGAGCAAGGTTGAAAGGAGCTTATTGCGCTGGACTTTACAAATACTAAACCGGCGACACCTTCGATTCTGAACAGTCGACATTTTGCAGACCCCCTTGATGAGACGTTCGGAACACCATGCCCTTGGGATAAGGACAGCGAACGCGGGGCCGCCCGCAGGCACTATCCATGCCGTTGCCGCAAGCCGGCAGCGAGAGAAGCGGGCGTATGAACGATTGCCGCGGTGATAGCGCGGCAGATGCCGGGCGAAAAGTCAGTTCGTTGAAGCGTGCAGCGCGCGCGCAGGTGGGCGCCCGCTGCAACGCAATGGTGCGCGCGAGGCCAGGGGCCGCTCATCTTGGTGCATTGATGCGGTGACGGCCAGCGAATAAATCCGGCGCAACTACTTCTGCGTCGATTCGTGCCCGCCGCGATCGAATCTGTCCCAGTATGGTTCCGGACCGAAGCGCTGCGCGAAGAAGTCGATACACGCGCGTACTTCCGGCGAGACATATCTGCGCTCGGGATAGATCGCGTAGAGCGCGGTCTCCGGCGCCTTGTAATCGGTGAGCACCGCCTGCAGGCGTCCTTCGCGAATCATCTCGCCGACATAGAACGTGGGGCTCAGCATGACGCCCAGCCCTTGCAGCGCGGCTTCGCGCTCGGCGAGTCCGTTGTTCATGCGCAGATTGCTGCTGACCCGGCACCGCAATCTCGTTTCCATCAGGAGCAGTAAAGTGCCAGATGTTCGGCCTCGCGACATACGTGTAGACCAGGCAATTGTGATCTCGCAGATCGTGCGGCGTCAGCGGCGGGTGATGCCGCTCGAAGTAGTCTGGGCTGGCGCAGACCGCGAATCGGCAGGGCGCGAGCTTTCGCGCAACCAGCGTCGATTCCTGCAGATACGATGCGACCCGGATTGCCAGATCGAAGCCCTCGTCCGCAAGATCGACCGTCCGGTCATCGAATCTGATCTCGATCGAAACCAGCGGATGCCGTCGCAGGAATTCGGGCAGCGCCGGTGCGATGTGCAGAATTCCGAATGACATGGGCGCGGTCATCTTGAGCAGGCCGCGCGGCTCGTTCTGAAGCTGGCCGATCTCGAGTTCCGCTTCCTCGATCTGGCTCAGAGCGTCGCGGCTCTTCCCGTAAAGAGCCTCGCCGGCTTCGGTCAAACTCAATTTCCGCGTCGTGCGGTTCAGCAACCGCGCTCCCAGCCGCGCTTCGAGCCGGGTCACCGCTTTGCTCGTCATTGCGTGCGAAAGCCCCAGTTCATCGGTGGCCTGGTGGCCGAGGAACTGGCTTCGGGGGTACTCGTCCAGCCTTTCCGCTTATCCCTGGAAAGCTATCGCTACGATCTCGTCTACAGTGCTCGTGCCATTGATCGGC
>JACDAM010000169.1 GCA_013695435.1 Burkholderiales bacterium
CGTTTGTGCTTGCGCGATACAAGCGCCATCACGAAGCCGCTGACCACCGTGACGAGAATCGCCTTGTCGTAAGCGTAAAGCGCTGCGTCCCTGGTGATTAAAGAATACATCAGCGGCACGACCATGGTCAGCGAAAACAGGACGATCAACTGACCCAACAGGTTGATGACCGGAAGAGTGCGATACATGAATGCCTGGCGATATCGCGGACGTTGCGGCTGCCTGCGTCAGAAAAATCCGAGCCCGACCTGAAACAGCTTTTCGACCTTCGGCACCATGCGCTTGTTGACGACGAACACGATCACGTGATCCTCGGCTTCGATCACCGTGTCGTGGTGGGCGATGATGACGCGATGGCGCGCGGGCGCTGCGCCCTCAACCGTGGGTGGTTCCTCGCCGCGCACGATGGCGGCGATCGTCGCACCCTTCGGCAGATTGATTTCCTCGATGCGCCGGCCAACCACCCTTGACGATTTGGCGTCGCCGTGCGCGACCAGTTCGAGCGCTTCCGCGGCGCCCCGCCGCAGCGCATGAACGGCCGTGCAATCGCCTTTTCGCACGTGCGCGAGCAGCGGGCCTATCGTCGCCTGCGCCGGCGAAATGGCGATGTCGATCTGCCCGCTTTGCACGAGATCGACATAGGCGATGCGCTTGATCAGCGCTATCACCTTGTACGCGCCCATGCGTTTCGCCAGCAGCGACGACATCATATTGTTCTCATCGTCGTTGGTCAGCGCGCAGAAAACGTCCATCTCGCCGATGTTCTCGGCTTCGAGCAGATCGGCATCGGTCGCATCCCCGGTCAGCACCAGCGTGCGGTTCAGTTGGCCGGCCAGCGTCTGGCAGGTCGCTTTATTGTTGTCGAGCAGCTTGACCTGATAGTCGTTCTCGAGCGCGGCCGCAACCCGACGCCCAACGTTGCCGCCGCCGGCAATCATCACCCGCCTGACGGGACGATCCATGCGGCGCAATTCGCGCAACACGTTGCGGATATTTTCGCTGGCGGCGATGAAGAATATTTCGTCGCCGGCCTCGATCACCGTGCTGCCTTCCGGCGTGATCGGACGATCCTGGCGGAAGATCGCGGCGACGCGCGTTTCGATATGCGGCATGTGGCTGCGCAGATACGATAACTCGTGACCGACCAGCGGCCCGCCGTGGAATGCGCGCACCGCGACCAGCCGCACCCGGCCATCGGCGAAATCGAGCACCTGCAGGGCTTCCGGGAATTCGATCAGCCTGACGATGTAATCGGTCAGTATCTGCTCGGGGCAGATCGAAAAATCGACCGAGAAATTTTCCGGCGCGAGAATCTGCGGGTGCGCAAGATAATCCAGAGAGCGAATGCGCGCCGCCTTCATCGGCGTGTTGTAAAGCGCGCCTGCGATCTTGCACGCCACCAGATTGGTTTCGTCGCTTTGCGTCACCGCCAGCAGCATATCGGCGTCTTCGATGCCGGCCGCGACCAGCACCGAAGGATGCGCGGCATTGCCCACGACCGTGCGCAAATCGAGCGTATCCTGCAGGCGGCGCAGACGCGCGCTATCGAGATCCACAACGGTGATGTCGTTGGCCTCCGAAACCAGGCTTTCGGCGATCGACGAACCAACCTGGCCGGCGCCGAGTATGAGGATTTTCACGGCTCGTTTAGCGTGTCATTGAACATGCGCCCGCAGGTCAGGCGCCTGGAAGTTGTAGGTCAGGGCGCCGAGGCTTCGTGACGGCATTGGTCGGACTTGTCAGGGAGCTTGCGCACCATGACCTACGCGTAACTGTTTGGGCGCCCGCGCTCAATCCGGCCGGCAATGAAATGCACGCAACCAGGCTTTCCAGGCGACAAATAGATCGGGGTCGAGCGCTGCGATCACCGAACGCTGCCAAAGCCGCCCGGCCCAGAAATCGTCGCGATTCAAGGTGCACATCGAACCGCCGGCTTCCTTCAGGATCAGCGAGCCGGCTGCGTAATCCCACAGTTTCTGGCCGCCATGCAGATACAGATCGAAACGGC
>JACDAM010000170.1 GCA_013695435.1 Burkholderiales bacterium
GGCCTCTTCTCGTCAACAAAGAGAGGCGTAAGCATCTCACGAGACGGTATGCATCCTCAACGCCGGCAAGGCCGATGCGCACGTCCGGATCACGGTCTACTTCGAGGATCGCAAGCCCGTCGGGCCCTATTGCGTTACGGTTCCCGCGCGCCGCACGCGGCACATCCGGTTCAACGATCTACTGAAACCACAGCCGATTCCGAAGGAGGCGGCCTTCTCCACCGTGATTGAATCCGACGTTGCCGTTGTTGTTCAGCACACGCGTCTGGATTCCCGTCAGGCCGCGCTGGCTCTGCTCAGCACCATCGCGTTTCCCGTTCCGTAACGTTCAACTGGAGGTGGACATGTTTGAATTGCGGAAGAAAGAATTCTGGGCGCAATGGGCGCCCCTGGCGCTACGGCTGGTCATCGGATGTGGCTTTGTGGTTCACGGATGGGCCAAGCTGAGTAAAGGGCCGGATAAGTTCGCGGGCGTGCTTGACTGGATCGGAGTTCCGCTGCCAGAAGTGATGGCCTGGGTGGTCACGCTCGTTGAAATTTTCGGCGGGCTGGCTATTCTCGTGGGAGCCTTTGTCACGCTCGTGACCATCCCGCTTGTAATCGTTCATCTTGTGGCGATGTTCGGCGTCCACTGGCAGTACGGCTTCAGCTCTGTCAATACGGTGGGGCTGACAGCGGCAGGTCCGCAGTTCGGTCCACCCGGTTTCGAGGTAAATCTTCTGAATATCGCGGGGTTGCTCGCGATAGGCCTTGGGGGCGGTGCGGGGGCTTTATCCGTTGATCGGCTACTCGCGCGCAGGAAAAACACTTCGTAGCACAGTCATGCGGACCGCGTTGGGTATGCGAAAGAGGTATCGGGCCAAGTCTGCCATTGCCACACCGCTCCTTCTGCGCTTTGCGCAACTTGCCTCTCCCCGGTTCCCCGGCGCCTACGTCTCCGGCAGGCAAACCTTTACACAATCTTTATGATCTAAGTGCGATGTCGCACAGACAATATACAGCTGCCGGACGAAGCTCGTAAGCCAGGTTCGGTCGACAATAAACCAAGGAGACGAGAATGGATAAGCCGAAAAGCGTGCTCTTGCGCATGTTCATCGCAATCAGCGTTTTGGCAGCGATCGCCGGTTGCGGCAGCGATGGCGATGGCGATAGCGCCGCGCCCGCGCCCGCCGGTTCCGATGGTCCGGCGCGCATCGTGAACGGCCCGCAACAGCAAACCGGAAATGCGGCCGCCGGCCAGAATGTGTATCGCTTCGCGACCTTCGGCAACGAACGTTTCTGGACCGATGCGCTTCGGCTGCAGCAGGGAATCATCGCGGCCAATGTCACGCCGCTACAGGCGCTGCAACTCGGCTTGCATGTCGATGTCGATGCCCCGCGCCTGCCCGCCGCCGTGAGGCAGCAACTGGCTGCCGAACTGGCCGCCGATCCGAGCGGGGCAACTTCGTCCGTGCTCAATACTCCGGCCAATACCGCGGTGCTGGTTAGCGCCGACGCGGTTATCGGGCTTTCCCCCAAGGACAGCAATGGCGATGGCGTGATCGACATCACCAACGGCGACAAGACCGGCGCAACCTGTGCGTTGTGCCACACCATCACCGACGCCTCGGTATTCAGGTCGGCGACTGGCGGCGGCACGATCGGCGTTCGCCAGGATGGCCGCGCGACCCACACGCTCGATTTCGGCAGCCTGATCGCCTTGGGGCAAAACTCGATGGCGTATTACCCGGTGCTGCAGCTCAGGCTCGCAGCCAATGGCAATACAACGCTCGGCCGCGCGTCGAATCCGGGCTTGACCGAAAACTCGACCGAAGCCGAGGCCGACGCCTATCTCAGGGACAAGGCTTCTTATCCGGTCGGCATGTTCGACGACACCGTCGACGGCAACGGCGACCCGATGCACAACATGCCGCTGTTCGAGCAGGATCTCGCCTTTCCGTACGGCAGCGACGGCACCATCACGACGCAAGACAATTTCGCCAACACGGTCTACACGATACTGTTCGATCCGACCCTGCTGACCACGACGGGCGGACGCGCTTTTCTCACTACGCTGGGCGGCGCCGCTGCCGGGAATGAAATCGTCGATGATTATATCGCCGTGCTGGCCAGGACTGGCGTCACCGGCCCGTTCCCCTACGTGCAAGCTGCACCGCCGGGCGATCCGGCGCTGGCCGGCACCGAGGCCTTTCCGGCCGGAGTGCGCGTCGACAACACGATGCTCGCGGATATGAACGCCTATTTGTTCAGCCTGCCCGCGCCGGCTGGCGTCGATGGCGATGCGCAAGCGATCGGGCGCGGCCGGCAACTGTTTCGCACGGTTGGCTGCACCGGTTGCCACAACGTCGATCAGGCGAGAGCCGTTCCGGGCTTCGTCGTAGCGATGGCGACCATTTTCCCCGGCGATAATCCCGTGACGCTGCTCGCTTCGCGTGCGACGCCGATGTTTCCGACGCTAAACCCGATCCTCGATACGCCGGGCAATATCTTCGACGACAAAATGGCCGTGGTTAACGCGACCCTGCGCGGCGAGATACGCGGAACCGGATTGCCGCTGCTGCTCGATCTGGCGCGCAAGCCGGTGTTCCTGCACGACAACAGCGTGCCCAGCCTCGACAACCTGCTCGATCAATCGCGCGGCGCCAACGCTCCGCACCCGTTCTATCTGACCGACAGCGCGCAGCGCGCCGACATGGTGACGTTCCTGAGAAGTCTGGATACGAGTAATTAGCCCGCGATTCGTGAACGCGAAGCATCTCAAAAATCCCGAGAGGCGTCGCGTTCGGCCTTCCAAGTACAAGCGCTCGTCCAACTCGCGCAAGGCCGGACCGTAACTGAGAGGGACGGGCCTGACGGCTCTACCGAGCCCAGCAGCGGGTGTGAAGATCAAATGAAAGCGGCCTTTTTAAAGATGTTAGCTACAAGCCTGCGTTGCAACCCTGAACGCCTGCAGCACCGAGGGCGGCTCTGCCGCCGCCGTTGCGCCTCGGGGTCCGATGGTCCCGCGGCGGCGGCTACCCCGATTCCACATCAGCGCGGAAATGCCGCGATCGGCCGCGATGTTTTCCGCTTCGAAACTTTCGGCAACGAGGGCTTCAAGAGCTTTTTCCGAATTTGCAGCAATCCTTCCTCGGTATCAGCCTCGGCCGGGCGCCTTCGGGCTTAGGTCCTGAATCGACCGAGGCCGAAGTCGACGCCTATCTAGGCAACCCTGCCTATTATCCGGTCGGCACCTTCGACGAGACGCAGGATGGCCATGCGCCAACCAGTGGAGCGGCGCGCCATGCGTCGTTAGCGGACTGGCCGCACGGCAATGGAATTTTTTTTCGAGGAGAACGATTATGGGATCGATCAAGAAGCGAAACCTGGTGCAATCGGGCATGCTCGCCCTGGCGGTACTTGCGGCGGTAACGTTCACACCGGCCACGACTTCGATATTAAGTTCGACGGCGTTCGCCGGGGAACCCGACCAAGCGCTCGATCGGCTTGAGCGATTGCTGCGATCGGCGCGGCGCGTAGGCGCCGTGTATGTGATGACCAATGGCGTCGATGGCAATGCCGTCGTCAGCTTCCGGCGGGCGCCCGATGGTAGCTTGCGCAGAGGCCGCGCATTCGACACGGGCGGTCGCGGCACTGGGAACTTACTCGAAAATCAGGGTTCGCTGGTTCTCAGTCAGGGCGGCGAGTGGCTCTTTGCCGCCAATCCCGGCAGCGATGACATCTCTGTCTTCAGCGTGCTGGAAGGCGAAGGGCTGGTGCTGGTTGATCGAGTTTCTTCGGGCGGTGACCGTCCGCTTAGCCTGACCGTCAGCGAGGATTTGCTTTACGTCGTCAATGCCGGAGGCGCGAATAACATTACCGGGTTTACCATCGGCGCGGACGGCAAACTAACGCCACTCGCCGATTCGACCCGCCCGTTGAGCACCAGCGCCGTCGAACCCTGCCCGGCTCTCGTCCGTGATTTAGGAGACCCCACCGACAACCTGTGCGCAGCCGCCGGCCCCGCGCAAATTCAGTTCAGCCCGGGCGGCGAAGTACTGGTCGTCACCGAACGGCTCACTAACGGAACAGGCTTGATCGACACCTACACGGTTGGAAACGACGGACGTACCAACGCACTCACAACACGTCCGCCCGCCGGCGGATTGTCGCCTTTCGGGTTCGACTTTGCCCAGCGCAATTTGTTAGTCGCCACCCACAACTTTTTTGACGGGCCCGGCCTCGGCGCCGCAGCTTCCTACCGAGTTGCCGTGGATGGTGGTGTGAGCACCGTGACTCCAAACCTGTCCAACGGCCAGACCGCCTCGTGCTGGCTGACCATCACCAACAATGGGCGCTACGCCTACGTGACGAACCCGATTTCGGCCACTGTCACCAGCTACTCAATCGCGCGCGACGGCAGCCTTAGCTTGCTGCAGGCGGTGACCGCCGATTTAAGTGGCGGCGATCCCAGAGACCCGGCTCTGACCGACAATGGCCGCTACCTATATGTGCTTAATAATACAACGGCGGTCGTCAGTGCTTTCCGGGTGGAAGGAGATGGCAGCCTAACGCTTTTGGATTTTAAGGCGGCGGATGGATTCCCATCGGGCGCCAACGGCCTCGCCGCGCGCTAACGAAGCAGGGGAATCCGCGGCTGCAACAAATGGAAGGAAAAGCCGGGGATCGAGCCGCAAGCGAAAGCTTACGCAAAGCGCGGAGAGAACGACTGGCAGCCGGGCAGCCCGTCAGGATACTCTTGGCAAGCCCAAAATGCGCCAATCTTTACATAATCCTGACCGAATATGTATGGTAGCGCACATAGCGCGGACCATTCGCTCTTTATAATTCCAATGCGTCGGTCGAATTCACAGGGCGTGGGCGCCGCCTCGGCGCTGCAACGAACGCGCATTAGCGCAAACTTTAATTCGGCTAAAAAAGATAACGAGGGAGACGAGAATGCATGGAACAAGAAGCGTCCTTTCAAGAAGCGTTGATTGCGCTTGCATCGCCGCAGCAATAGCCGGCTGTGGTGGCAATGTAACAAGGGTGACAATGCCACGGCTCCCCCGCAACTCAGCGTTCCGATGGCCCGTCTAAGGCGGGACTCCTACTCCCCGTCAGGACGGCAACGCCGCCGCCGGGCGGGATGTTTCCGCTTCGAGACCCTCGGCAACGAACGCTTCTGGACGGATGCCGCGCGCGGCTGCCCAAAGGCATTAAGGATGCGAAGGTGACGCCCGTCCAAGCTTTAAAGTTGGGTCTAATGGTGGATGTCGAGGCACTGGACTCGGCCACCCAGCAAGCTGTGGCGGCAGAACTCAAGACCGACTTGTCACGGGAAAATGCTCCACTGCTTAATGACCCCAGGACGACTTCGCGTTGCTTGTAATGATCGCTGCGATCCGGGCGGCGTAGGCCGCACCGTAGTTGAGGGTGGAGTGGTCAACGAATCTACCGATCCCAAGCAGCGCGCGCGGAAACGAGGAGATTAAAATGAAAGCTGCCTTTCTAAAGATGATGCTCACTGCGGCAGGTTGCGCGGCAGTCCTAAGCAGTTGCAGCACTGAGGGCGGCCCTACCGCCGTTGCGCCTCGGGGCTCCGATGGTCCCGCGACGACGGCTAGCCCGCCTGCGCATCAGCGCGGAAATGCCGCGACCGGCCGCGATGTTTTCCGCTTTGAAACTTTCGGCAACGAGGGCTTCTGGACCGATGCCGCGCGCTTGCCGAAGGGAATGATGGACGCGAAGTTCACACCGAAGCAGGCTCTGGAGGCCGGGCTGCAAGTCGATATCGACGCCGTCGATCCCGCGCTGCGGAAGAAGATGGAAGCGGAACTAAGAACCGATATGTCACCGCAGAACGCCCCCATGCTCAACGACCCTAAGACGACGGTCGCGCTGATTAACGCGAATGCCGTAGTCGGCATGGTTCCGAAAGACTCCAACGGCGATGGCAAGCTCGACGTCACGAACGGCGACAAGGTCGGTGTCGCTTGCACGATCTGTCATACCATCACCGACAAATCGGTGTTCGACTTGCCCAACGGTGGCTCGATTGGCCGCCGCGTCGATGGTCCTGCCGCGCTGACGTTGAACGTCGGCAAGCTGCTGGCCATGGCCGCCAACTCAAGAGCTTTTTATCCGAATTTGCAGCAATCCTTCCTCGGTATCAGCCTCGGCCGGGCGCCTTCGGGCTTAGGTCCTGAATCGACCGAGGCCGAAGTCGACGCCTATCTAGGCAATCCCGCCTATTATCCGGTCGGCACCTTCGACGAGACACAGGATGGCCACGGCAATCCGGTCAAAAACACTCCGCTGTTCCGTCAAGATCTGGCGGCACCGTATGGCAGCGCGGGCGAGTTCAAGCTGCTCGATGACATCAGCAACGCGTCCTACACGACCAACCTCGATCCGACGACCTTGGTAACGGCCGAGGGACGCGAGCTGCTGCAGATCAAAGCCGGCCGCGCCGGCAAACAAATGGCCGACGAGTACGCCAAAATACTGAAAGACACGGGCGTAACCGGCTACCCATTCGTCAAAGCCAAACTGACCGGCAAGGCCGGCGATCCCGCCAATCCGGTGGGACGGCGCGTCGACAACCAGAAACTGCTCGACATGAACGCCTACCTCGACAGCCTGCCCGCTCCCGCCGGCGTCAAAGTAAACGCCGAGACGTTTGCGCGCGGCCGGCAACTGTTTCGCGCCAACTGCACAGAATGTCATAACGTCGATCAAGGCAAATTCGTGCCGCCGACGCTCGTGGAGATGAAAGCTATCTGGCCTGCCTACATCCCGATTCCGGTTGGTCTGCGCGGCGATTCCAGGCTCAGCACAATTGTGAATTCGCCGGGAATTTTCGATGACAAGATGATCGTTGTCGACGCCAGCGACCGCGGCGAGAAACGTGGTAACGCCCTGCCGCTGCTGCTCGATTTGGCGCGGACAAATATTTTTTTGCACGATGCTTCGGTGCCGAGCCTGGATAACTTGCTGGATCCGGTGCGTGGCGACGACGCTCCGCATCCGTTCTATCTCAAGGATGCCGGGCAGCGGGCCGATATGGTGACGTTCCTGCGTAGCGCGGATACGAGTAATTGACCCATGAAGCCACTTTCCAAAGCCAGGCTGATCGCGCACTTCCATCGCGGTGGCGCTGCTTTGGTAGCCGGCGGTTTGCGCCGTAAGCGGAGGTGCCCCGTCGCAATCATCGGATGCCAAGTCTGACATTCGGCGCTTGCGTGCCGCGTTGCATGGCGTCCGCAAAGATTTCAACAGTCGGATAACGCTGCTTAAGAACACGCCGCTGTACTCGCTGGCCTGTAAGTTTGCCGCGCCATAACTGACCAATCCAAGGAGCTATTAGTCAGCCCAGGTGCCATCTTTCACAAAAGACAACGCCATGAACCAGACAGCCGCGCAAGGATCGATTCTCATTGTCGAAGACAATCCCACAACCTCCCAGCTTTTGTCGGTCTATCTCGAGCGCGAAGGGTACAACACCGTCGCCGCCTTTTCGGGGCAGCAGGCTTTGGATCTGGCTGCCCGGCATAACGTGGTGTTGACCGTGCTTGACATCATGCTGCCCGATCTTGATGGATGGGAAGTCTGCCGCAGGTTGCGCAGCGCATCCACGGTTCCGATCATGATCGTCTCGGCGCTCGGCCAGGCGCATCAGCGCCTCAAAGGATTTACGCTCGGCGCCGACGATTACCTGGCGAAGCCTTTCAGCTTCAGCGAACTCGTTGCGCGGGTCAAAGCGATTCTGCGCCGCACTGGCGTGGAGACGGCCGAAACCGCACTCTCGTGCCGCGGCCTCACGCTCGACCTCGACAAACGCCAGGTTACGCTGAACGGTCAGCGCATCCAGTTGACGCGCTCCGAGTATCGGCTGCTGGAGGCGCTGATGACATCGCCCGGCCGCATTTTTTTTCGCGGCGAACTGATGAAGAGGCTTTATCCGAACGGCGGCGTCGTCGTCGATCGCGTCATCGATGTTCATATCGGCAACCTGCGGCAGAAGATCGAAGTCGAGCCGTGTCGTCCTCAATACGTACTGACCGCGCGCGGCCTCGGCTACGCGTTCACCGATGAGGCGGCGCCTGCTGCCGACCCAACGCTTGGCTAAACTGGCGGTACAAAGCCGCCTCGTCTGGAAACTGCTTGGCATCATCGCGCTCGCGATTCCGCTGGCGCTCGTAGTCGTCTGGCTGGCCATCGATTTTTTTGCCCTCGACTATTTCAGTTCGCTGCTCGAACAATTTGGCGTTCCGCAAAAGGAAAAGGTCATGGACATGTTCCTTGACTCGGTGCATCGCTACCTGCTTTGGTCCGGCTTTGCCGCCATCATCCTGGCTCTGGCTTTGAGCTTCGTGCTGATCAAGATGATTCTGCGCCCGCTGTACCAGATGATTGCCATTACCGGAAAGGTTTCCGCGGGCGACTACACAGGGCGAGTCGAAGTCTCGTCCGCGGACGAGGTCGGCCAGTTGGGGGAAGCCTTCAACATGATGATCGACAACCTGAACCGGCTTGAAAATCTGCGCAAAAAATTGGTCGTCGACGTCGCTCACGAACTGCGCGCGCCGCTGACCAATATGCGCGGCTACCTCGAAGCCTTGAGCGACGGCATCCTGCCGCCGTCGAAAAAAATCCTCGAATCGCTGCATCAGGAAACCTTGCGGCTCGGCAACCTGGCCGAAGATTTATTGAGCTTGAGCGTGGCCGATGCCGCGCGTCTGACGCTCGAACGCCGAAAAATCGATCTCGGCGAACTGCTTTCCCATAGCCTCAATCTCTTCAAAAACGAGTTCGCCGAAAAAGCGATCGCCGTCGAAACTAAAACACCGAACGAGCCTGTCGAAGTCATCGCGGATGCCGAAAAGCTCGCCCAGATCCTGCAGAACCTGCTCGACAACGCCTGGAAATTTACGCCGCACGGCGGCCGCGTGCGCATTGCAATGGAACGGTCGCCAGGCCGGATTCGGGTCGTGTTCGCGAACACCGGTGAACCGCTGTCGGATGACGATCTGCCGCTGATTTTCGAACGCTTCTATCGCGCCGAAAAATCGCGCTCGCGCGACGGCGGCGGCGCGGGCATCGGCCTTGCGATCGTCAAGGAGCTCATCGAAGCGCACGCTGGCAAGGTCGGCGCCGAGAACTCAGGCGGCGCCATCCGTATCTGGTTTACCTTGCCTGCCTGAGGCGAAGATTTCCCGGGCTCGCATTCTTTACCGAATCCTTACCGGTAAAGCGCGACAACGCACATAACCGGACTGTCCAACTTGCCATGCAGCAATCATTCGGCAGGCCGCTGTAAGGCCACGGTCTAGGCTACGACTCAACAGGTA
>JACDAM010000171.1 GCA_013695435.1 Burkholderiales bacterium
TGGGAAGGCCTGTCGCCGGGCGAGCTTTGCCGGGCGCTGCTCGACAAGAGCAAGAACGGCAACAAAGACCTGAAGGGTATCGTCGATCATATGACGCGCGATGAACTGGTCGCCTGGAGCTGGGCACCGGGAATCGACGCCGATGGTCGAGCGCGCGAGACGGCGCCGATAGCCAAACCGGAATTCGACCGCATCGTGCACGCGTGGGCAGAGTCGGGCGCGAAATGCCCTGAATGAACTGGAACGAGGAACCGCAATGATCTCACTCCACGTCAATGACAAGACCTATCAACTCGATGTTCCTCCGGAGATGCCCCTCCTTTGGGCGATCCGCGACGGGGCAGGCCTGACCGGCACCAAGTACGGCTGCGGCATCGCGCAGTGCGGCGCGTGCACGGTCCACGTCGATGGCAAAGCGGTGCGCTCGTGCAGCATGCCGGTATCGGCCGCGGCGGGAAAACGCATCACCACGATAGAAAACGTCGGCGCCACGCGCGCGGGCAAGGCGACGCAAACGGCATGGGAAAAACTCGATGTCGTGCAATGCGGCTATTGCCAGTCGGGCCAGATCATGTCGGCGGTGGCGCTGCTCAAGGAAAAGGCCAAGCCTAACGACGCCGATATCGACGCCGCGATGTCGGGCAACATTTGCCGCTGCGCGACTTATGTGCGCATCCGCGCCGCAATTCACGAAGCGGCGAAAACGCTCGCCGCTTAGGAGCAATCATGACCACAAGTCCATTGAGCCGCCGCCAGTTTTTAAAAGCCGGCGCTGCGGCAAGCGCAGGATTGACTCTCGGCTTTTATCTTCCGGCGAGCTTCGCCCAGGCCGGGCCGGGAAAGATGGCGGGCAGCGTCGCCGACTCTTCGTTCGCGCCGAACGCGTTTGTGCGCATCGGCGCCGACGACAGCGTCACCGTGATGGCCAAGCACGTTGAGATGGGCCAGGGCAGCTATACCGGACTCGCGACGCTGGTCGCCGAGGAGCTCGACGCCGATTGGGCCAAGGTCAAAGTCGAAGGCGCGCCGGCCGATGCCAAGCTTTACAACAATCTGGCATGGGGCCCGGTGCAGGGTACCGGAGGCAGTTCGGCGATCGCCAATTCCTACGACCAATTGCGCAAGGCCGGCGCCACCGCACGCGCGATGCTGGTCGCGGCCGCGGCTCAGGAATGGAAGGTCGCGCCCGAAACCATCACCGTAGAGCGCGGAGTCGTCAGCGCCGGTGCCCGTAAGGCGAGCTTCGGACAACTGGCCGAGCAGGCAGCCGCGATGCCGGTGCCGCCCGACGTCAAATTGAAAGATCCCAAGGATTTCCGCTACATCGGCCAAAAAATTCCGCGTAAGGATTCGAAGCCCAAATGCGATGGTAGCGCGCGCTACACCATCGACATGAAGCTGCCGGGCATGTTGACGGCGGTGGTCGCGCATCCGCCGCGGTTCGGCGGTAAGGTGATAGCTTACGATCCTTCCAAAGCCAAGGCGATTAAGGGTGTCGTCGAGGTGGTGCAGATTCCCGAAGGCGTCGCCGTGCTCGCGACCAACTTCTGGGCCGCCAAGCAGGGGCGCGACGCGCTTTCGGTGCAATGGGACGAGGGCGCCGCGAACAAGCTCGGGAGCGACGAGATACTCGCGCAATACAAAGCGCTCGCGAAAGAGCCGGCAGTCGTTGCGAACCAGGTCGGTGACGCCAATGCTGGTTCGACGTCCGCCGCGAAAACCCTCGAAGCTGCGTTCGAGTTCCCCTATCTCGCACACGCCGCGATGGAGCCGATGAACTGCGTGGTCAAGCTCGGACAGGACGGCTGCGAAGTCTGGAACGGCGAGCAGTTCCAGACCGTCGATCAAGGCAATATCGCAGCCGCGGTCGGCATGAAACCCGAGCAGGTCAGAATCAACATGCTTTACGCGGGCGGAAGTTTCGGCCGCCGCGCCAACCCGCAGTCGGATTATGTGATGGAAGCCGCGCACATCGCCAAAGCGATCGATGGCAAGGCGCCGGTCAAGCTGCAGTGGACGCGCGAAGACGACATGCGCGCAGGCTATTTCCGTCCGATCTACTATCACACCTTGCGCGCCGGCCTCGATGCCGGCGGCAATCCGGTGGCCTGGCACCATCGTATCGTCGGACAATCGATTATCACCGGAACACCATTCGAACCGAAGCTGGTGAAAGACGGCATAGACGCAACTTCAGTAGAGGGCGCGTCCAACCTGCCCTACGCGATTCCGAACATGCTGGTGGATTTGAATTCGCCCAAGGTCGGCGTGCCGGTGCAATGGTGGCGATCGGTCGGCTCGACGCATACGGCGTTTTCGACCGAGACTTTCATGGATGAACTCGCGGCGGCGGCGGGCAAGGACCCGGTCGAATTCCGTCGCGCGCTGCTGGCGAAACATCCGCGTCACTTGGGCGTGCTCAATCTCGTGGCGGAAAAGGCGGGTTGGGGAACGCCACTGCCGAAAGGCCATGCGCGCGGGGTCGCCGTGCACGAGTCGTTCAAGACTTTCGTCGCTCAGGTCGCCGAAGTCTCGCTGAAGCCCGACGGCTCCTTCCGCGTAGAGCGCGTAGTGTGCGCGGTTGATTGCGGCGTCGCCGTCAATCCTGATGTCATACTTGCGCAAATGGAAGGCGGCATCGGTTTCGGTCTCGGCGCCGCGCTCGACGGCGCGATCAGCTTGAAGGAAGGGCGCGTCGAACAAAGCAATTTCCACGACTACAAGGTTCTGCGAATGAACGAGATGCCGGAGATCGAGGTGCATATCGTGCCATCGCAGGAAGCACCGACCGGTGTCGGCGAGCCGGGCGTGCCGCCAATCGCGCCAGCCGTATGCAACGCCTTGTTCATGCTCACCGGCGAACGGATTCGTACGCTGCCGATTCGACCGCAAAGATTGCGCAGAGCCTGATAAAACGCGTCGATTCGTCGCGTTGAACGTCAGCCGCGGCTTTTGACAGTATCTCCCGCTCCAGCTTGAGCAGCTGATTCTCACGCCGCAGCCGCGCCGGCTCCTGGCGCTCTGCAGTACTCAGCACACCGTCGCCCCGACCGGTGTCCCGGTCTGCCTGCTTGGCCCCATTGTCGGATCGACCACGATGCAGTTCGACCATTTTGCGCGGAAACTCAGGCGCACTCTCGGTGCAAGGTTATTCTGCGCAGCGCGGCACGGCAGCGTAAAGTATGAGACCGAGCGAAAGCGCCTGGCGTGCATCCAGGTCGAGCTCGCGGTCATGCGCTGGTACATCAGCATCATGGTCACCACGCCGCACATCATTAAGCCGCATTCCGGATCAGGAGAAAAACATGTCTCACCCAAAATACAAAACGCATATCGATTTAGGTCAGCAGCCACGAAGCGAAATGGTCGATCTGCTCAATCAACAGTTAGCCGATACGTTCGATCTGTTCAGCCAGACCAAACAAGCCCACTGGAATGTAAAAGGAGCGGATTTCTAACAGTTGCACAAGCTGTTCGATGAGCTGGCCGAACAAACCGAGGAGTACGTCGACTTGATCGCCGAACGGGCGACGACCCTGGGCGGCACAGCGCTCGGAACGGTCCGCATGTCGGCGGCCGCTTCGCGTTTGCCGGAATGCCCCGAGCAGTTGGGCGGAAGCAAAGGCGCGATCGATGTGCTGGTTGCGCGGTACGCAAACCTGGCGAAAAGCACGAGAGCGGCAGTCGCGATTTCGGACGAGGCGGGCGACGTGGATACGTCAGACATGTTCACCGAAATATCCCGGGGTGTGGATAAGGCGCTGTGGTTTCTGGAGGCGCACGTGCAGTCATGACCTCGTTCGCTTCCGTCAAGCCGCAACAGGACGCGCGAGCAACCGCATGAGACACGTCACGCTTCCATCGGGTGAGCGCGTTCCGGCTTTAGGCATGGGGACGTGGTATCTCGGGGAAACCCGGGCAAGTCGCGATGAAGAACTCGCCGCGCTGCGACTCGGTCTGGATCTCGGCCTGCCCTTGATCGATACCGCGAAAATGTATGGCGACGGACTATCCGAAGAGCTCGTCGGGGCGGCAATCGAGGACAGGCGCGACGAAGTATTTCTGGTGAGCAAGGTCTATCCGCACAACGCATCGCGCAAAGGTACGGTCACCGCATGCGAGCGCAGCCTGCGGCGTCTGAACACGGATCGACTCGATTTGTATCTTCTGCATTAGCGCGGCTCTAAACCGCTCGATGAGACGCTGGCGGGCTTCGACGCGCTGATGCGCGCCGGCAAGATCCGCTACTGGGGTGTCAGCAATTTCAATGTCGACGACATGACCGATCTGGCCGGTGTGCCAGGCGGGGGCGGCGTCGCGGCCAACCAGCTGCTCTACAATCTTACCCGGCGCGGCGTCGAATACGATTTGCTGCCGTGGTGCCGCGAACACCGCGTTCCGCTCATGGCGTATCGCGATCTGCTCGGCTTCAAGGAGATCGGGCGCATCTTCGATGACAAGGCCGCCGCGCTGACCAGCGGCCGCACCCACCACGAGTTGCTGCTGATCGAAGTCGGCAATGCGCCGGCGCCGCCGTCAGGTCGACGCATCGGCTTTTATCATGCCGGCATCAAGATCGGCGACAGCCTCGATGACCTGCGCGCGGCGAAGCGCGAACTCGAAGCAGCCGGAGTAGCGATCGCCGGAATGAGCGACCACACGGTGAGTAAAGCCTGTATCTACGCGATCCGGACGGCAATGAAATCGAGCTGTATGTCGATGCCGACGAAACGATCTGGAAAAACAACCCATCGGCAGTGCTGGCGCCGATCAAACCCTTGCGCTTATGAATCGCGGCGCCATCATCGCAGGTCCATTGCGCGCTCTAACGGGGCCAGCGGGTCGCTCCATTCTGGCTTTCGCCGCGTCCGCAGCGCTGTCTTCGGCTTCCTCGCCACGTCACGCACGGCGGGCGTCAATCATGTCATCCTCAATTTGAAGTACTGCGCGCGTCGCGCGGGCGACGTTTCTGGAAGAGATCGGCGAACAGGTCTTGCCGCGACTGAGGGCCAGCAAGACCGCTGAAGGGCGGGGTCGCAGACAGTCGAATAATCGGGGCGTTATGGCGGTGCCGTGTTGCCGGCGTCCGATCATGGCAAATCGATACCCGGACCAATGTTGCCGATAAACGGAGACGTGCAAAAGGCTTCTTGACGCCGCCTCAAAATTCATCCACAACTCTCGACAGGAGATCCATGTGAGCTCATATCAGATCGCCGTAATCGTCGGCAGCCTTCGCCGCGATTCGCTCAACCGCAAGCTGGCTAACGCCGTTGCGAAGCTGACGCCGTCCGATTTCACGTTCAAGCAGGTGCAGATCGATGACCTGCCGCTCTACAACCAGGATGACGACGCAAACCCGGCGGAGCCAGTCAAACGGCTGAAGCGCGAGATCAAGGCTGCCCAGGGCCTGATGTTCGTCACGGCGGAATACAACCGCTCGATCCCCGGTGTGCTCAAGAACGCGATCGACCACGCGTCGCGCCCTTATGGCCAAAGCGCCTGGGCCGGCAAACCCGCAGGTGTGTTGGGCGCTTCGGTCGGCGCCATCGGCACGGGGGTGGCGCAACAGCACCTGCGCGGCATTCTCGCCTACCTCGACGTGCCGACGCTTGGCCAGCCAGAAGTGTTCATCCACGTCAGGGAAGGATTTTTCGACGAGGCCGGCAATCTGGGCTCCGCCGACAGCAGGAAATTTCTGCAGAGCTGGATGGACAAGTATGTCGCCTGGGTGAAGACGCACACGGCCTGACGTTCGAGGCTAGCCCCGATAAACGTCGTCCTGTCTCTCTATGAAGGTAGCGCTCCGCAAGAGTGGAAATGCGTGCGGCATGTTGGCTCCCGTCTTATGGGCATCGGCCATTATTTTCTGTGGCAGTCTAAGACCGGAATACAGTCACTTTACCCACTACATCAGCGAGCTTGGCGAGCGCGGCGGCTCTACGGAATTCATTATGCGGTACGCTGCATTTGTGCCTACCGGGCTCATGCATATGGCATTTGCGGCGTTCTTGTATGTTGCATTCAAAGGTAGCCCGCTTGCCGCATTGGCGGCGATGCTGGTTGCCATAAATGGGATAGCGCGCATTGGCGCTGGCATGTTTCCGTGCGAGACCGGGTGCGCCCTGCCTAGACTTTTGCTCAGTCAGAAGTTGCACAGCTTATCGGCCGCCGTAGGGTTTTTCGCGCTTATTGGCGCCGCGATCCTTAGGGGTATCTTGTTCAGACGATATCAAAGCCTCCGGGGCCTCAGTGCGTACTCTATCGTTTCTGGATGCTTGGGTTTGATACTTCTGGCGCTTATGTCGCGGAGCGCCGAACTGCGGGCGGGTACAGGCCTCTTTGAGCGCCTGTCCACGGGCGTATTGTCACTGTGGATATTCGTATTCGCGGCTCGGTTATGGTGGCTCAAAGCATACCGCGTACATTTGCCGAGTTCCCGTGGTTCAGGCAAGCCCTCATAGAAGGTACGGATGTTCGATCAATTCCCGCTTGTCATTTCCGGCGACAGCCGGAATCCAGTTTTCGCCATCGCCAGGACGCTGGCTCTCACTGTGGGGCGGCGTAATCGGGCCGCAGTTGAAGGCGCCCCGCATGGCGCAACAAGGAAGGCGATGACGCGAACTGACAACGACATGTCACTCGCTGCTGCCTATCGCCGCACGAACTACATGGTCGATCACGATGGCGGTTCTTTCGCTATTCGCGTTGGGGAGGCGAGCGAGGAAGTAGACGCGCTTTTGCAGCAGCGCGCGCAAACAAGCTGGGCTTACATTACCGCCTGCAACCCACGATCTGAACGGCTTGCGCTTGAGGAAAATCAATGGCGCCAGACAGACCTCCGCAATTATTTACGGGAGATGGGCTACTGTATTTTCGCGGGGCGCGGTGTTGCGCAGGAGCCTGGCTGGCCGCCGGAAGAAAGCTTTCTCGTGATCGGCATTTCACGCGAAGCGGCAACCATGCTCGCGACGATGCTCGAACAAAATGCTGTCGTTGTCGGTACGCAAGGCGCACCGGCGGAGCTGGTGTTCTGCCTTTCGCCCGAAAATTCTGAAACCGATTAAGGAAACGTC